>JAZNYN010000149.1:0-3392 GCA_045594405.1 Anaeroplasma sp. | reverse complement strand
TAATTATTATGTATAAAAATTTGGCCTATTTGAATAGGTACATTTTTGGAGAGGAATTAATAAATACTTATATTTATTTAAATTTGAAGTTATGATAACAGAATTAATTGGTAATATAGTCTCTTTATTGGCGGGCTGCGGTCTGTTTATGTTAGGCTTTAAGATTTTAAGCACTAATATGGAAAAGTTAGCTGGTGCTGGCTTAAAAAAGTTTTTCAACAAAATTTCTAACAATAAGTTTTTGGGAATTGGTGTTGGTATGTTAACAACCATTGTTATACAATCATCATCTGTTACAACAGTAATGGTTATTGGTTTTGTTAATTCAGGTATTATGACACTAATTCAAGCAACATCAGTTATTATAGGTGCTAATATTGGTACAACAATAACTGCTTATATAGCAGCTTTAAAATCAGTTGCAGAAATAGTGGATTGGATCTTCTTGATTTTATTATTTATTGGCGTATTCTTAGAAATGTTTGCTAAGAAGGATAGGATAAAAATATTAGGATTAGTACTAGCTGGATTAGGTGCTGTATTTATGGGCCTAGAAGCTATGTCAAGCTCAATGAAATTCTTGCAGGATATTCAATCAATTAGAGATTTCATTGGTTCTTTAGATAATCCGTTCTTGCTGTTCTTTATTAGTATTATTTTCACAGCAGTAGTACAATCATCATCAGCTGTTACATCAATTATCGTTATTATTTGTGCCACAAACCAATTGGCATTTGGTGGTACTGGAAATGCTGTATATTTCTTAATTTTAGGTGCAAACGTTGGAACATGCGTTACAGCTTTGATTTCATCTGTTGGTGCTTCTACAAATGCAAAGCGTGCTTCAATAATTCATTTGCTATTTAACACATTCGGGGCAGTGCTATTTTCAGTAATACTGTTATGCTGGAAGGGTTTTAGCTCTACATTAATCGAATCATGGATCACACAAAAGCAATGGCAAATTGCAGCTTTCCATACAATCTTTAATGTTTCATGCGCAATAATCGTATTACCACTTTCTAAATATTTAGTTAGAATTGCCACATTCTTAGTTAAGGATAAGGAAGAAAAAACTAAGAGTAATGCTGAACTTCTTTATATGGATAAACGTTTACTTACATCCCCAAGCATCGCAGTTGATATGCTTAAGAAGGATGTCTTCAGAATGGCAGATATTTCTATGGAATTATTAAGCTTTTCATTTGACGGATTTGTAGAAAGAAATACTAATGTTATTGATGAAATAGAATCTAAAAATGATGATATTGCATCATTAGGACAAAAGATTACAGATTATCTAGTTCAGGTGTCATCCTTAGATAGTTCATTTATTGTTGAAAAGGAAATAAACCAACTACACAAAAACGTTGCCGATGTAGCCCGTATCGCTGAATTAGCTGAAAATATGACGAAGTACATTAAACGCGCTGTGAAAGAAGAAATTGTATTCTCGCCTGAAATTTTAGCTAAGGTTAGAATAATGTGCGAACTATTACAGGCACAGTATCAAAATATCAAGGCTATATCATTAGAAGGTGAAATAAGCTTATTAAAGAAAGTGTCTACTGTTGAGGACGAGGTTGATGAAATGAGAAGAGCTTTAGTACAAGAACATATTAATAGACTAAGTCAAGGCTTATGCAAGCCTGAAAATAATGCAGTGTTCATTAATTTAGTTTCTAATCTAGAGCGTATTGGTGACCATTTAGCCTATATGGTAGGCGTAAATTAACAAAAAAAATAGGGAATTTTGAAATATAAATTTCCTTTTTATTTTAAAATAGTAGTATAATATAAATAAGATATGGTGGTGTTAGATATGAAAATTATTGATTTTAAAGATGAATTATATATACTAAAATATTTAGAAAACCATCCTTGGGGTGCGGGTAAATTTTTATATGAATTAATGATCAACAACAAGGTTGAAGAGGTGTTGGGTTCTAAATCAAAGGTTGTTGTGATGGTTGATAATGAAAATGTTGTTTCATTTGCTACATATGCACATCAGGATTGTATTAAAGATGAAACATTATTTCCGTGGATTGGATTTGTTTATACAGAAGAAGCATATCGTGGTAATAGATATAGTCAAAAGCTGATCAATCATATTCTTGATAGAGCAAGGCAAGATGGCTATAAGAAGGTTTACCTCGCTACTGACCATATAGGTCTATATGAAAAATATGGATTTAAATATTTAGAAAGTAGAATAGATATTTATAATGATGATTGTAGAATATACACCTACGATTTATAATAAATCTTATAAAAAACAAATGTATGAGATTGTTAAAACTATAATATTTGAGATGGTTATATATTAGGTAGAACAAGGTATTTGAAAAAAACAATAAAGGAGTCGTTGACTCCTTTTTATTTGTGGTATGCGATTTTATAGTAAATAGGATATGCATTAAAAAATTCATCTAGGGTATCACGTGATGATGAGCCTGGATCATGTATTAAAAAGTTTGATCTTGTTAAGCTATTAGCCCCTTTATAGCCATAAACTAATACCCAATGCTGTCCACCACTTGAGGTTTTAGCCCCAACTAATACCGGCTTACCTTCCTTTAACCTTTGATAGATTGAGGATAAGTAGTTTGATGTAGTTGATACAGTGTAATTTGATGGCCAGTACATCGAGCCGGAAGAAGTATATGATAATGAATTGGCTAGTGCTGGCGGAGTTATAGTGTATCCTTTTCTATAGCTTTCTGACATTGCCATCGCAGTTGTTAAGCAGCCTATAGATTTAAAGGTTTGATTAGTATTACCTACATAACTATACGCCCACCTTGAATCAAATTGCTTAAAGCTAGGTACAGATAAAGCTATATACGGATATGTGTATGAATTAGATGAAAGAAACACTGAAGAAACATAACCAACCTTATTTCCTTCAAATAATACATTTGACCATCCGTTAGTTGTCTTTAAGACAACGACATAATCGTTATTCTTAATAGTTTCAAATTTATAATAGCTTGTTGAAGGTCCATATCTTACATTCAGATTACCTCCACCTGTAGATACTCTTTTGGTATTTGAAGAAACAATATTTACATAATTTTTATAAACATAGCCATAGCAATCCTGCTTATATTCTACCCTATAAAAATTACCGTTTGTACCTGTTACAGTTACATAAGATTTGTTTGATAGTTTAGCTAGTATAGTAGAGGAAGTTGAAGCTTCCTTTCTGACATTTAGATTAGCCCCTCCAGTATCAACCAAACCTGCTTTGCTGTTTGCGGTTGCTGCATCCGCATTTTTAACTCCTGTTGCTGCAACACTAATAAATAGCAGCAATGATAATATAAATTTACTTTTCATAATAAAACACCTCACGACTATACTATAGCATAGCCATAAGGTGTTTTTCC
>JAZNYN010000148.1:0-4059 GCA_045594405.1 Anaeroplasma sp. | reverse complement strand
AAACAATGTGTTCCGAAGAAAAGCTGTCATTGAGAAAAATTTGTCTTCTAGACACTCACCTATACAAAATCGTCTGATTGAATCTGTAGATAATAGCTATTGTTAATGTAACAAACGCAATATTGTGAATAGGAACCTCTTGGTTAATTGCTAGGATATTAGCGTTTCTTGCAGCGACGTCATTTAAAATTGTAGATAGGGCACCTGGTTCATCAACCAGCTTTAAAGAAAGGATAATATGCTTACCAACCTTCATAGATGGACGATTTACATAATCCTTATATTTATAGAAGGTTGATCTAGAAAGACCAATCTCCTTACATGCATCAGAAATATTAACACCACGATTAATAATTTCCTTAATCTTTATTACCTTTTCAAAATAATCTGGTAATACCTTCTTATGTATTACATAGTAATCATCATTCATATTAAATCTCCTCTACCTTAGCACCAAATGAAGGTATAACCCTCTTAATGCCATATTTTGAATTAAACTTATTTTCTAAATCATTATCATTAGAAATAACTAGCATAGTAGAACCACTACCACTAATTAATAAAACACTATTACATCTTTTAGCCTCAGCCTTTAGCTCATCATAGCCATCAATTAGCTTAGCACGATATGGCTCATGAAGTAAATCCTCACATAGCTCAGCTAAAAGCTCTATATTTCCTTCCTTTAATGCTAAAGGCATATGTATAGCCCTTGAAATATTATTAACAGCTGCATTATAGGAAAGGCTCTTAGGTAGAACCCTTCTAGCATCCTCTGTCTTAACCTTAATAGGTGGAATAATAACATAAAAGTGTAGCTTATAGCTTATTTCATAATTAATACATTTATATTTGTCATCTACCTTATAGCTTGCAGTAAAGCCACCATAGATTGCTGGGGCTACATTATCAGGATGCCCCTCCATCTGTGCACAAATGTTTAATATATCCTCCTTAGAGTAAATATTACCTAAATAATAGTTTGCAGCTAAGGCACCTGCTACAATTAGGCTTGATGATGAGCCTAGGCCTCTTGCGATAGGTATATCACCCTTGTAGCTAATTGAAACCGGCACATCCTTCACCCCCGCCTTATTGAAGGTAAATTTATAGGCCTGACATACTAAATTGTCCTCGTTACAAAACTCCTCATCAAAGCCAGTGAAGCTGTAGCTTGAGGCCTTGAGAAAGGTAAATGTGTTTGCTATATCTAAGGCTAGGCCTAGGCAATCAAAGCCTAAACATACATTAGCTGATGTAGCATTAACCTTTATTTGAAGCATGAAATCACTTCCTTTATATATTCATCTGCACAAGCCTTATCTAATGTAGTACGCTCAAATGCAGGATAATTAATAACCTTAGGAATCTCAAGCTTAAATCTATTAGATATCATATCAATAGCCTTAAAGCCATTCTCCTCAATAACACCAAATGATTCTAATACTGCTTGTGGGAACTTAAATGGAGATGCAGTAGATACAACTACTGTCTTCTTCTCGTTTTGAGTATCCTTAACAAAATTTAAATATGCATCATATGCAACTGCAGTATGTGGATCAATTAGGTAATTGTATTTAGTATAAACCTCATTAATTACCTCCATAGTTCTAGCCTCATTACAGCTAGATGCATAGAAGCATTCAAATGGATTTACTAAATCATATTCACCATTTGCTTGAAGTGATGACATAAGTTCCTTAGTTTTAGCTGTATCCTCACCTGTTGCATAATAAACTAATCTTTCTAAATTTGAAGAAATCAAAATATCCATTGATGGAGAATTTGTTTTAAAGAAAGGTCTTTCTCTATTGTAAGTACCAGTTAAGAAGAAATCAGTTAGTACATCATTTTTGTTAGATGCAACAATTAATCTATCAATAGGTAGACCAAGCTTTCTTGCATAAAAGCCAGCAAATATATTACCGAAATTACCAGTAGGTACATCGAAGTTAATTTCCTCACCTAGCTTAATTTCATTGTTCTTTACTAAATAAATATATGAATAAAAGTAATAAACAACCTGTGGAATTAATCTAGCAATATTAATAGAGTTAGCACTTGATAGGCTTAAATCCTTATGGCCTGCGAAGAACTCCTTAACAAATGTTTGACAATCATCAAAATTACCATTTAACGCAAACACCTTAGCATTATCTGATTTGAAGCTGTTCATTTGTGCTTCCTGTACTGTTGATACACCGCCATTAGGATATAAAACAACAATCGAAATACCCTCAACATTCTTAAAGCCATTTAAGGCAGCACCACCAGTATCACCTGATGTTGCAGTTAATATTGTAATATTCTTTTCATAATTAGCCTTCTTCTTTGAAAGCTTCATTAATCTAGGAAGGACTACTAGCGCTAAATCCTTAAAGGCAAGTGTAGGACCATGAAATAGCTCTAGAAAAAAGCTATTGTCACACTTCTTAAGCTCTACTACATTTTTAGTATCAAAGCTTGAATATGCATCATCTACTTCCTTCTTAATATCATCATAGCTAAAATCATCAAAGAAGGCATGTAAAATCTTTGCTGCCATTGTTTGATAATCATCATTTAATAAATCCTTATAATCGATTTTAGGAAGCTCATCAATTATATATAAGCCTCCATCATCAGCAAGACCATTTAGGATTGCTTCATATGATTTTATGCTTTTATTACCTCTTGTACTATGAAACATAAAAATACCCCCAAAAATAAATATAATCCTATTATACAATGTTTATATTTTTAATACAAGTGTTTTTTCTACACAAACAACAAAAAAGCCAAAGCAAATGCTTCGACCCTATGCAGTAATCTCTATAGATTCAATATTTTCTGTAATTTCACCATCTAGCTGAGCACAGCTATAGTCTATGTGCTTAACCTTGAAGCTAGATGCCTGTCTATAATAAACATACTTCTTAAAGGCTACATGTCCACCAAAGAATATAGATAAGAATAATATCATAAACTTAAATTTAGTTAAATCATGAATTAAAACTAAATCTAGCTTATCATCAAATCTAGAAGCCTTTGGGGCAACCTTCATACCACCACCAAAATATCTACCATGGTTAACAACGAACAATAATACATTATCAAAATGTAAGCTTTCACCATCAACCTCTAAATCTAATGAATATGGCTTATATGATTTAAGAGCCTCAAGAGCAATTGCACCATAGCCCTTATCAATCTTATTCTTAGCATATTCTTCCTTCATTTGACAAACTAAAGCATCAAAGCCCATACCTAAGCCATTAATGAAGGTTGCATCCTTTTCACCATTGATCTTAACCTTAGGTAAATTTTTTATTACTTGAGTAACCTCAAACATTCTATGCTTACTAAAATCTCTAGATAAATCATTACCACTACCACATTGAAAAATAAATACCCTACATATTACTTCAAAGCCAATAATACCATTAATAAAACGATTAATTGTACCATCGCCACCACAGATAACTACAGCGTCCTCTGCCGTTAAGCCTGATAAGAATTCCTTTTCCTCATTTACAATTCTAATTACGTTAACCTTCTTAACCTCATGCTTCTTTTTTAGCTTACTAACTAATGCAGAAACCTTCAATCTAGAAAATCCCTTATTGCTTTTTGGATTATGCAAAACATAATACATCTAAATCACCTGTCTTTATACGTAGACATTGTAACATAATTCTACAATATCAACAAGAAACTTTCGTAATTTGACATAATATTTTTTTCTAAAAATTCTTCCTTTGTAATGTTTTGCCCATAAAACTCTACAATATCACCAATCTTAATGCTAGAATCGACTAAAACAAAAAGCTGATTCATGACCTCGACGCTGACACCGGAGGGTACAATCTCCAGACCGCCTTTTCCACAGGCTACCTGGCCGGCATCAGCGCAGCTAAAAATGTCTAATCGACGATTCCTTCTATAAGATTCTTCTTCAATGCCTCTACATATTTTACTGTTTTGGTATAATCTGTAGGTGACTTATATACATTGGAAAGAAGTTGTTCTGCTGCAGCTCTTCCCTTGGCTTTTTCGTACATTACCAGCATCTCATAATCC
>JAZNYN010000147.1:0-21064 GCA_045594405.1 Anaeroplasma sp. | reverse complement strand
GTGTGATATAATATATTAGACAAAAATTTCATTTAGGGGTGAAGCTTATGGTTGAACAAAGAATTAATGAGCTAAAGGAAAAATTAAATAAGGCATCATATGAGTATTATACATTGGATAATCCAACTATTTCTGATTATGAGTATGACATGCTTATGGCTGAATTAATCAAGCTAGAGGAGGAAAACCCTAGCTTTAAAACATCTGATTCACCAACTAATAGAATCGGTGGAGAGGTTTTAACTAAGTTTACAAAGGTTACTCACTCTGAAAAGATGATGAGCCTTGCGGATGCATTTGATTATGATGAGCTAAGAGCTTTTGATAAGAGAGTAAAGGATGCAGCACCTACTGCGACATATTTATGTGAGCTAAAGATTGATGGACTTTCTGTATCTTTAAAATATGAGAATGGTATCTTAGTATTAGGCGCTACACGAGGCAATGGTACTATAGGTGAAAACATAACTCATAATGTTAAGACTATTAAGACTGTTCCACTAAAGCTATCAACTCCACTTACTACAGAGGTTCGTGGTGAAATTTTTATGCCAAAGAAGAGCTTTATAGCTTTAAATGAGGAACGCGCAAGAAATGAAGAGGAACTATTTGCAAACTGTAGAAATGCTGCAGCGGGCTCAGTAAGACAGCTTGATAGTAAAATTGCTGCAAAGCGAAACCTAGATGTATTTTTATATTATTATTTAAATCAAAATGTTTCTACTCAGGAAGAAGCATTATTAGAAATGAAAAAGTTAGGCTTTAAGGTAAACACTAAATACGCTCACTGTAGAAATATAGATGAGGTTATTCAATATATCGAGCAAATCGGTCAAATCAGACCAGAGCTTCCTTACGACATTGATGGTATAGTTATTAAGGTTAATGAAATAGAGCTTCACGATATTATTGGTGAAACAGTTAAATATCCTAAGTGGGCTATTGCCTACAAGTTCCCACCAGAGGAGGTTTCAACTAAGCTAACATCAATTACATACCAGGTTGGTAGAAGTGGTGTTATTACACCTGTTGCGAACTTTAAGCCAGTATTTGTTCAAGGCTCTATGATTGCACGTGCTACACTTCATAATGAGGATTATATAAAGGCTAAGGATATTCACATCAACGATACTATTATTATTAGAAAAGCAGGAGATGTTATACCTGAGGTTGTAAGACCAATAGAGGATGCACGTGGTGATGATTTAATTGAATTTGAAATGATTAAGAATTGTCCATGCTGTGGTAGTGAGCTTGTTCGTAATCAGGACGAGGCAGATTATTACTGCCTAAATCCTAATTGTGAAGAAAAGATCATTAATAAGCTAATTCACTTTGCATCTAAGCCTGCATACAATATTGATTCCTTAGGAGATAAGCTTGTAGAGCTTTTATATCGTGAAGGATATATTAAAACAATCGCTGATATCTTTAGATTGGAAAGTTATTATGATGAGCTTGTAGTTATTCCTGGCTTAGGAAATAAATCTATTGATAACTTACTTGAAGCAATTAATGCATCTAAGAATAATAATTTAGATTCTTTATTATTTGGATTAGGTATTAAGCATTGTGGTGCTAAGGTTTCTAAGCTTTTATGTAAAAAATTTAGAAATATAGAGGGCATTATTAACGCAACCTATGAGGATATTATTTCTATTGGTGATATTGGAGATAAGATTGCATATGAGCTTATCAGCTATATGAAGGATGAAGAAAATATTAAGCTAATTTATGAATTAAAGGAATTAGGACTTAATACAGAATATGATATGGGTGAAATTAAAGAAAACTCATTTACTAATAAAAAGTGTGTATTAACTGGAACTCTAGCCTCTATGGGAAGAACTGAGGCAAAAAAGATTATTGAGGGCTTTGGTGGAGTCTTAGTTGATTCAGTTAGCAAGAAAACTGATATTTTAATATTAGGTGAAAACCCAGGTAGTAAATATGATAAGGCTAAGGCTTTAGGTATTTATATTATGGAGGAGCCAGAATTTTTAGAAAAAATCAAGGAGTAGATTATTATGGATAAAATAGTTATCAAGGGTGCAAGAGAAAACAATCTTAAGAATGTTTCGATTGAGCTTCCAAAGAACAAGTTAATAGTTATGACTGGATTATCAGGAAGTGGTAAATCGTCGTTAGCCTTTGATACTATTTATCAAGAGGGACAAAGAAGATTTGTTGAATCACTATCTAGCTATGCACGCCAGTTTATTGGCTCTATGGAAAAGCCAGATGTTGATTCAATTGAAGGCTTATCACCTTCCATATCAATTGATCAAAAATCTGCAAGCCACAACCCACGCTCTACTGTTGGTACGGTTACAGAGATTTATGATTATTTAAGAGTGCTTTATGCTAGGATTGGTGAGCCAGTTTGTCCTACACATAAGACACCTATTTCTTCACTTTCTGTTGAGGAAATTACAAATAAGATTTTAGAACAGCCATTAGGTAGTAGATTATATATTACATCACCTGTTGTGTTTAGACAAAAGGGTGTGCATAAGAATGTACTAGCAAAGTATTTAAAGTTAGGCTTTGTAAGAGCGCTAGTTGATGGTGAAATGATTGAGCTTGATAGTGAAATTGAGCTTGAAAAGAATAAGAAGCATGATATTTACATTGTTGTTGAGCGTCTTGTAATGAAGGAGGATATGAAAAGCCGCATTTATGATGCTGTAGAGCTTGCATGTACTCATTCAGGGGGCTATTGTGTTTTATGGTGTGATGGTAAGGAGGAGTTTTACTCTACGCTTCATGCTTGTCCAATTTGTGGATATTCACTTGCTAATCTTGAACCAAGGTTGTTTTCATTCAACAGCCCATTAGGTGCATGTCCAGATTGTAATGGTTTAGGTAAAAAACTAACTGTTAGCCCGGATTTAGTTATTGATAATGAAAAGACTCTTAACAATAATTGTATTATTCCATATAAAAATCAGG
Organism: Anaeroplasma sp.; assembly: GCA_045594405.1. GTDB lineage: Bacteria > Bacillota_I > Bacilli_A > Acholeplasmatales > Anaeroplasmataceae > Anaeroplasma. Next base: position 18,112 of record JAZNYN010000147.1, on the reverse strand, counting down.
ATAGAGACAATCTAAATCAAGCAATGCTTAAGCAAACCTGTGAGCATTATAATATAGATATGGATGTTCCATTTAAGGACCTACCTAATGAAAAGAAGGCTATTATTTTATATGGTTCTAAAGAGCCTATTAGTTTTAAGATGAATTCTACAAGCGGTCGTAATCATGATAAGGTTGATTTCTTTGAGGGTATTGTAACTAACTTCCAAAGAAGATATGTAGAAACAAATTCAGATTGGATTCGTGATTGGATTGAAGGCTATATGGTTGAAGATATTTGTAGTACATGTAATGGTAGAAGATTAAATGAATCAGTTCTAAATATTTTCATTAATGATATGAGCCTAGCTGATTTATGTGAAATGTCTATAGAGAGCTTATATAAGTGGTTTAAGGATCTAGAGCTTTCTAATGAAAAAGCCACAATAGGTAAGCTTGCCATTAAGGAAATCACTGATAGATTAAAATTCTTAATTAATGTTGGGCTAGAATATTTAACACTAGGTAGAAGTGCTGATACCCTATCTGGTGGTGAGGCACAGCGTATAAGGCTTGCCACACAAATTGGCTCTCAGCTTACTGGTGTTTTATATGTTCTAGATGAGCCATCTATCGGCTTACATCAAAGAGATAATGCTAGATTAATTAGCACATTAAAGGAAATGCGTGATTTAGGAAACACCCTAATTGTTGTTGAGCATGATGAGGAAACAATGAATGCTTGTGATTATCTTGTAGACGTTGGACCTTATGCAGGTGTGCATGGTGGTGAAATTGTTGCCCAAGGTACACCACTTGAGGTTAAGCAAAATATTAATTCTATTACAGGTAATTATTTAGCAGGTAGAATGAAGATTGAAGTACCAAAGACAAGAAGAGAAATTGATGGACGCTACCTAAAGATCAGAGGTGCCGCCCAAAACAATTTAAAGAACGTAAATGTAGATATTCCTCTTGGAGTTATTACATGTGTTACGGGTGTGTCAGGCTCTGGTAAATCATCATTAGTAAATGAGGTATTATATAAAAATGCATATGTAAAGATTTATGGTACTAAAAAGATTACTCCTGGTAAGGTTGATAATATTGAAGGCTTCGATCAAATTGATAGAATAATTCAAATTTCTCAACAGCCTATCGGTAGGACTCCACGTAGTAATCCAGCAACATATACTGGTGTATTTGATGATATTCGTGAGCTATTTGCTCAAACAACAGATGCCAAGATAAAGGGCTATGACAAGGGTCGCTTCTCATTTAATGTTAAGGGTGGACGCTGTGAGGCCTGCTGGGGTGATGGTGTTAAGAGAATATCTATGCAATTTTTACCTGATGTATATGTAGCCTGTGAGGTATGTAAGGGTAAGAGATTCCAAAGTGAAACATTAGCTATTAAGTTTAAGGATAAGTCTATATCAGATGTTCTTGATATGACTGTAGAGGATGCTTTAGAATTCTTTAGTGCTTTCCCTAAGATTAGAAATAAGCTTCAAACATTATATGATGTAGGCTTAGGCTATATTAAGCTTGGTCAATCATCAACTACTCTATCTGGTGGAGAGGCTCAACGTATTAAGCTTGCATCAGAGCTTAATTCAAGAATCTCACCAAAAACTCTTTATATTTTAGATGAGCCTACTACAGGTCTTCATACGGATGATATTAAGAGATTAATGAATGTAATAAATCGTATTGCTGATAATAAAGCTACAGTTATTATTATCGAGCATAATTTAGATGTAATCAAGCTTTCTGACTATATTATTGATATGGGGCCAGAGGGCGGTAATAAGGGTGGTACAGTAGTATTTGCTGGACGACCTGAGGAAATGAAGGAAAGTAGCTCACATACAGCTGATTACCTAGTTCCACTATTAAAATAGACCTGGAGGTGTAAGCATGCAGGATGATAAACAAAAGGAAGAAAACTTAGATCAAGCTGAGCTTGATACAGAAAAATTTCTAAGAGAAGATTTAGATAAACAAATTGATGAGTTTATTAGAAACAATCCTGATATGGATGAAAATGAAATTGATGAATTAAAAAAGGTTGCAGATAAGCTATTAGAACAAAAGCTTAATCAAACAACAAAAGGATATCTATTTAGAAGAATGTTTATCTCAATATTGATATATATACTTGTTGGGCTTGTGACCTTTGGTTTTTTCTTTACTACAATTAGTATAAGTCCTAGATGGTTGATTTTTGTGGTAGTAGGAATCATATCATTAGCGATGTCACTTTTAGATACATTAATTGTTTACATTAATGATAAAAGAGGAGTGGTTGGGATTAATGTGCTTACGCTCATTTGTCCATTAATTTGTGCAGTTACAGGCTATTTTATTAATAGTAGTGTGTTATTAGTATTTAGCTATCATTTTATCTTTCCTATCATTATTATTTTGATATTTATTTTTAAAGCAATAATCAGATTTTATTTATATAAATATATTCCTAAATTAAGGAGGTCATTATGAAAAACTCAGTATCAATTACTAAATTTGCAACAGATAATAATTTAAAGCTTGTTGCGGGTGGAAATGGATTAAATAGAGAAATATTTGAAGATGAGCTTCAAAGAGTTGACGTTGAATTTTCAGGTTTCTTTGAGCATTTTGAAAATAATCGTATAGCCGTAATCGGAACAAAGGAGCTAGGATATTTCTATAGCCTAGATGAGGATGTAAGAAGAAAAAATGTTGAGCATATGTTTGAGCTACAGCCACCGTGCTTAATCTTTTCTACAAGAGTAAAGGTTCCTGAGCTTTTTATAGAAATGGCAAACAAATACAATGTTTGTATATTTAAGTCTAACTTAAAAACTACTCCGTCAGCATCAAAGCTATATACATATTTGCAGGATCATCTTGCAGAACGTATTTCAGTTCACGGAACCTTAATGGACATTAATGGTATGGGTACATTAATTATTGGTAAAAGTGGTGTAGGTAAATCAGAAACATCACTAGACTTAATCAAGCGTGGTCAACAGCTTGTTGCCGATGATTTGGTTGAGATAGTTGAGCATGAGCCAGGAAATCTTATTGGTCAGGCTCCAGAGCTTTTAAAGCGTTATATGGAAATTCGCGGTATCGGTATTGTTGATGTTGTAACAATGTTCGGTGCTGGTGCTTATCGTGAAAGAAAAAGTGTTAAGCTTGTTGTTGAGCTTGAAAATTGGGACAAATACAAAAACTATGACCGATTAGGTCTAGTATCTGAAAAGATAAAATATTTTAACACTGAGATCACAAAGATAACAATTCCAGTTTTACCTGGTCGTAACGTAGCATTACTAGTTGAATCTGCGGCATTAAATGAAAAGCTAAAGATGATGGGTCATTTTGCAGCTATGGAATTTGTTCAGAAGGTTGATGAAAAGGCTGGCGGAATTGCTAGCGAGGAGGAATAATATGTTTAATTATGTAGATAGTTCTTTTAGTTTATTTGGACTTGACATTACTTATTATGCAGTATGTATAATGACTGGTGTCATTTTAGCATTAGTACTAGGAGTAATTGAAGGTAAGAAGCTAGGCATTTGGCCAGAGGATATATATACTGGTATTTGTATTATCCTACCTTGCTGTATTGTTGGTGCTAGATTATGGTATGTGCTTTTCACATTAGATGAGGGCTGGACATTTAGAAAGATAATTGGCCTAGAGGGCGGTCTTGCAGGCTTAGCTATTCAAGGTGCCATTATTGTTGCGGCCATTACTATATTCTTTTATTGTAGATGGAAAAAATTGGATTTATATCGTATTTTAGACTTAGTAGCTCCAGGCTTCTTTATTGGTCAGATTTGTGGACGCTGGGGAAATTTCTTTAATCATGAGCTATATGGACCTAAGGTTCAAAATGTTGAGCTATTCCAAAAGCTACTTCCAGAATTTATTACTGATAATATGTATATCAGTGGCGCATTCCGTCATCCAACCTTCTTATATGAAAGTGCATTAAATTTAGTAGGCTTTATTTTAATTTTAGTAGCAAGAAGAAAATTCAAGAAGGTTAGATGTGGTGACTTTGTAGGCTTCTATTTAGTTTGGTATGGTGCGGTACGTATCTTTACTGAATCATTAAGAATGAACTCAGGTGCTAATGAGGTTTTAAAAATTGGTCCAATTCCTGTTTCATTAGCATTATCCGTTTTATTCATCATAGGTGGAATTGCCTTCTTAGTATTAAAGAGATTCTTTGGTCCTAAGAAGTATTATCACGAAGCTTTAAAAGAGGTTAAGGAAAATAGACTTGATGTTGTTTTATTTGATTTAGATGGAACATTATTAGATACTAAGAATTTAATTTTTAGAAGCTTTATTCATACATTTGATAAATTTAGACCAGAACATAATCTTACTGATGAAGAGCTAAATTCATTCTTTGGTCCAACGTTACATCAAACATTCTCTAGATATAGTAATGATGAAAAGGAAATCAAGGAAATGATTGATTACTATAGAGAATTTAATATTGCTAATCATGACTCAATGGTTAAGGCCTTTGATGGTGTAAAGGAAATGGTTAGGACTTTACACAATAAAGGATATATGCTGGGTGTAGTATCATCAAAGAAGGATGATTTAGTTAAGCATGGCTTAGAGCTTGTTGGAATAGATAAGATGTTTGATATCGTTATTGGTGCTGATATGGTATCAGCTCACAAGCCTGCCCCAGATGGAATTTTAATGGCACTTAAGAAGCTTGAGGAAATTAAAAATACAAAGGCTGAAGCTTTAGCAAATAACAAGAAAGCCAAGATCATTAATTTTATTTTAGGTAAAAAGGAGCCATCTAAAATTGATATATCTAAGGCCTGCTATGTCGGTGATACATTAAATGATATGCTAGCTGCAAAGGCTGCAGGTGTAAAGGCTATTGCTGTTTTATACGGTGATAACGCAGAGGCTATGCAAGAGGCTGATCCAGATTACGCTATTTGCAAGCCAGCAGAGCTACTTAGAATTTGTGTTGAATAGGTGATTCTATGAGCTTTGCAATGACAGTCAAGGATGATTTACTAAAGGTAAACTCGAGCGAGCAAAATGAGAATCTAGCAATGCTAGAGGCATTACTAAGATTTGGTGGAGAGGTAATCATTTCAAGACCAATACGTCTTTCATTTACTTGTAATAATATGGCTGTTGTTCGTCATGTTATTAAGCTTGCAAAGATGTATTATGAAATTGATTTTGAAATTGAGTCTCGTACCGTAAAAAGATTTGATAATCATACTGTTTTTACTTGTGTGATTACAAAGGGTGCAGATGAAATTATAAAGGATTTATCGTTACTTACATTAGATTCAAATATTAAGGATTTATGTATAGATGATGAGGAGCTTATGGTAAACTACCTAAGAGGAGCTTTCCTTGTTAAGGGTACAGTTAATGATCCTATGAGCAAGGATAGCCATTTAGAAATCACAAGCATTACTGAAGGTGAAATAATATTCGTTCAAAGACTAATGAATTATTTTGAGCTTAATGCGAGAATTACAAAGCGAAAAAACTATTTAGTCCTATATATTAAGGCTAAGGAAGCTATTGGTGATTTCTTATATAGATTAGGTGCTACCGCATCTATGAGCTATTATGAGGATGTAATTATTACTAAGGATATTAAGGCTACAGCTAGACGTACTGTAAATTTAGAAATAGCCAATCAGGATAAAACTAATGCTGCCGCAATGGAGCAGCTAAAGATGATTAAATACCTAGAGTATAATTATCCACTAGAAAAGCTAGACCCTAAAATTTTAATGGTAATGAAGGTTAGAAAGGAGCACCCTGAAAGCTCTTTAACTGAGCTTTTAGATATTATCAATGATACGTATGACGAAAACATTACTAAATCAGGGTTAAATCATAGATTAAGAAAAATTAAAGAGATTGCTTTAGAGCATATGGAAGCAAAAGAAAGTTAAAAATAAAATGCCAGATTAATTTGGGCTATAATCAGCCTATAAAAATCTGGCATTATTTATTATTAAAAGTCATCCATATTGCAATCTCTACACTTCATGAAGAATAAGCCAATGTTAAATAAACCACATAAGCAGACAATTATATAGATTGCGCGTGTTAAGAAGGTTCCTTCATTGAATAGAAATTCGACTAAATTGAAATCAAAGATACCAATTAGTCCCCATACTATTGCACCTACAATTGTAAATGCTAGGGCTATCTTTTGTGCTATTATCATAATTTCACCTCTAGTAATATTCTTTTCCATCTTTAATAAGTTATGCATAAATTTATAAAATCTATCATATTATCTACTGAATAGAAATGGGTGGAATGTTAATGAAAAAAATATATATGCTGTTATCTTTATGTTTATTTTTATTTACTGGCTGTGATAATAATTCATCTAAAGCAGAAAATATAGATGAGTTAAGAAACTATATTTCCAGCCTTGATTCATATGAGCTTAAAGCAACAATGAAAATAAATCGCTCTAGTAAAGAGGTTAAGTCAAATATTGTAGTTGATTATCTTAAGCCAAACTATTATAGGGTTTCGTTTGTAAACGACTCAAACAATGAGCAAATAATTATTAAAAATGATGAGGGTGTATTTGTCCTAAATCCATCATTAAATAAGGAATTTAAATTTGATAGTGATTGGCCATTAAATTCATCACATGCATATATCTTACAGGCTGTTTTAAAGGATATATTAAATGACGAAGCATCTACCTATACATTAGAGAATAATGTATTGACGGTAGAAGCTAAAATAAATAGTAAAACTAATAGTAACCTAGTCAAGATGAAATTTTATTTTGACGTGAGTCAAAAAAAGCCAATTAAAACAGTTTACCTTAATTCTAATAATGAAGAAAAGCTAGTGGTGGATTTTACTTCCTTTGAGCCTAATAAAAGCCTAAAGACGGAAATCTTTAATAAGGGTCTAGTTATGGATGAAAAAGGCAATTTAGGTGAGGGTGGAATAAACGAGGCTCCAACGATCACTTTAAATGTAGGCTATATTATGGAGGGTACCGTATTATCCTCATCAACTATTACAGACGATCAAAGTATATTGTGCTATACAGGAACAAAATCATATACGATAGTTGCCGAGGAGGCTACAGTATATTCAACAAATGTAATTGTAGAAAATTTTAGCACCTATGATTTTGTAGATGGTGGTTTAATATTAGTTGGTAGTAATAAAGCAAAGTTCTATTACGACACATTAGAGGTTTCGATATATTCTGATGAGTTAGATGTAGATGCCTTTATTAATATAGCTAATGATATAGCATTTGAATAGATAATTTTGTGTGTCTATCCTAAAGGATAGATGCACTTTTATTTTATACAATTTTCATCATTTGTACTTTTAGTCACTTATAGTATTATTTTTCTTGAAATTATTAAAGAATTATCTTATAATATACTAGACAAGTTATATTTAAGGAGATGAACGATTTTGGCAAAGGTAGTAAGAAAGGTTTCTAACAAGAAGCTTGCTAAAAAGAGCAATAAGGGCAAAATTATCGCTATCGTAATTTCAAGCGTTATTTTAGCGGTAGGTGTAGCTTTAGGTATATATTTCGGTTTCTTCCATGAGGATGAAAGCACATCTGTAGCTGGCAAGGATTATTTCACTACTACAGAAACTACTAATGGTGATGAAATTAGCTTCGTAAAGGGTAATTATCGTGGTATCGAAAATTATGTTGATGATACTAACGCATACTTTATGGATTATGTAATTGTATTTGCATATAACCCTAATAATTTCTATCCATATGGTGATGAAGAAAATGATATCGATGCTAATGAACAACATCTAGCTGTTATTACAAAATTAGCTGACCTTCAATATGAAGTTAACCAAGCTAAGGAACGCGGTGTAAAAATTGACCTATTTATTGTTGATTTAACTATTGGTGCAAATTATGAGATTGCATATGATTCTAATTTTGGTGGTTTCTATAGTAGTTCTATTGATGCTTCTCAAATGGAACCTATGTTTGCATTAATTGAAGCTGGCGACTATAAGGCTCAAGTTGAAATTGATTCTAGAAAGCTATCTGTTTCTACAAAGGAAGTTTCTACAATGAATTCAACTACAATTCAAAATGCTATCAATTACGTTAAGACATTAGAAGATTAATATTAAAGAGCCTACTGAATTGTAGGCTCTTTATTTATAAAAAAAGGGGTAAAGGTTATGGAATATTTAAATGATTCATTATTAGAGGGGATTGCAAAGGAGCTTGGTATTAAGGTTTCTCAAATCAATGCTGTACTTGACTTGTTGAAGGATGAAAAGACTGTTGCATTCATAGCAAGATACCGCAAGGAACAAACTGGTGGTCTTGATGAAGAGGTTATTCGTAAGATAGAAGAGGAATATACTTATGGAGTTAATCTATTAAAGAGAAAGAATGATGTAATTAGACTTATCAGTGAAAAAGGATTATTGACTGATGAGCTAAAGACACAAATTGAAAACGCACCAAAGCTTATTGATGTAGAGGACCTATATCGTCCATTTAAGGAAAAGAAGAAGACAAAGGCAACTGAGGCTATTGCCTTAGGCTTAGAGCCGTTAGCTGATTTAATGCTTACTTTACCAATGAATGGTGATAGGATTGCAATTGTATCTACATATTTAACAGATAAGGTTACGTCTATTGAGTTTGCTTTAGAGCAAGCTAAATATATTGTAGCTGAAAAGATTATTGATAATGCTGAATATCGTAAATACATCAGAGATGCAGCATTAAAGTATGGTACAATCTCATGCAAAAAGAAAAACAATGATAAGGATCCAGATGAGAAATATAAAAACTATTATGAGGCATCAGAATCTGTTGGTAGAATTAAGCCTCATAGAGTTTTAGCGATTGACCGTGCTGAGGATGAGGATGTAATAAGTGTTACTGTTACTCTTCAACCAGAGCGTGACATTCAATATATTAATTATAAGGTTGTAAGAAACAAGGAGTCTTTATTTAAGGCAGAGCTTGTTGATGCAATTAACGATTCATATAAGAGATTAATTGCACCATCATTACAAAGAGAGATTAGAAGCATCCTAACAGAAAATGCTCAAGAACAGGCTATTCACATTTTCTCTTTAAATCTTAAGAATTTATTATTACAGCCACCTATGAAGGGTCATGTTGTATTAGGTGTAGACCCTGCCTTTAGAACAGGCTGTAAGCTTGCTGTAATTTCAGAAGCATCAAATGTTTTAGCAATTGATGTTATTTATCCAAACGAAAAATCAAAGGGTGCTGTAGTAGACCCAAGATTATTAGAAAAGTCTAAAAAGACTATTATTGATTTAATCAAGAAATATAATGTTGAAATCATTGCTATTGGTAATGGTACAGCTAGTAGAGAAACTGAAAGCTTTATTGCTGAGGTTATTAAGGAAAACAAGCTTACATCTAAGTATGTAATTGTATCTGAGGCTGGTGCTTCAGTTTACTCAGCATCTGATTTAGCAATTGAAGAGTTCCCTTCATTATCTGTTGAGCAACGCTCAGCTATTTCGATTGCTCGTCGTACTCAAGATCCACTTGCAGAGCTAGTTAAGATTGATCCTAAGTCAATTGGTGTTGGTCAATATCAGCATGACGTTGCACAAAATAAGCTTAACAAATCATTAGACGATGTAGTAGTTGATGCAGTTAACAAGGTTGGAGTTAATTTAAATACAGCCTCTGTTTCATTATTACAATATGTATCTGGCTTAACTAAGGCAACAAGTAAAAATATTATTGCTTATCGTGAGGAAAATGGTAAGTTTACATCTCGTGAGGAATTAAAGAAGGTTGCAAAAATGGGTCCTAAATCTTATGAGCAATGTGTAGGCTTCTTAAGAATCCTAGATGGTAAGAGTAAGCTTGATATGACTCCGATTCATCCTGAAAGCTATGATAAGGCTAAAAAGCTTTTAAAGCTAATTGGCATGACTGAGGATAAGATTGGTAGTGAAGAAATTAAGGAAGCTGTAGCTAAAATCGATAAGACTTCAGTTTCTAAGGAGCTAGACCTAGATATGTATACGTTAAATGATATCATAGATGCATTTGTTGCACCACTAAGAGATATCAGAGAAAGCTATCCTGGATTAATCCTACGTGATGATATTATGCACTTTGAGGATATCAAGGTTGGCGATGAGCTTGATGGTGTAGTAAGAAACGTAGTAGACTTTGGTGTATTCGTAGACTGTGGTGTAAAATATGATGGATTAATTCATATTTCAAAGATGTCTACTGCTAAGGTAAATCATCCATCTGATCTTTTAGGTGTTGGTGATAATGTTCATGTTTATGTTATCGAAATTGATTATAACAGACATAAGCTAGGATTATCATTAATTAAGCAATAATCGGCCATTTTAGAACCATTTATCAAATAATCGGTAAATTATAAATCAAATAGTAAAAACGTCTTAAAAAGGCTAAAAAAGGGGCTTTCTTTAAAAGTAAGAAAACCCCTTTTGTTTTATATGATTAATTGGTTATTAATTTCTAGCTTAAATGTAAGGTTAAGCTTTCTAGCAGCGTTTTTACACATTGTCATACGATTTAAGAATATCTCAAAATAATCCATGATAGGTGATATTTCAGTATCAATTTCTAAGCTTAATGTAATAAGGTTATCCTTAATAGATATTGATGACTTAGTAACTGAGTAGTTTACTCTATCATGGATATCATTAGAAACATCCTCAAATGTTCTTACTCTAGAACGTCTAACATCTGATTTGTCTGCAATAATAAGTGCAGCTGCAATATCATTTACTGGTACGCCTGAACCCTCATCGTGATTACCAATTGCAGATACGATTAACGCTATATCCTTACTATCCATTCCATATCTATTTAGAATTTCAAATGCCATTAAAGCACCTGATTGAGAGTGGTTTACTCTATTTACCACATTACCTATATCATGTAGATAAGCAGCAATTTTAGCAAGCTCAATAGTATGCTCATCATAACCTAATGTTCTTAAAATATATTCTGTATCATGTGTTACTCTAGTGACATGTGCATATGAATGCTCTGTATAGCCTAATGAAAGAAGTGAATGATCTGCTTGTTCAATATAGGCTTTAATTTCTTTGCTGTCTATGATTTTTTCATACATAATAATACCTCGCTTATTCTTATTAACAATGTTATTAGCATTTCTACCTTTTATATAAATAATTTTATCACATTTAGTCAAATTTTTTCAATTTTTATATTTTTTTTTATTGATATTTATACTATAATATATTATATGGAGTAAAAGGGTGATTTATATGAAAAAGTCTTTAATTATAGGCGCCTTAGCTTCCAATTCACGATGTAGCTCGTTAGTTAGCATACCTGTTATTAACGCTATGGGTATTGATACAGCCTTTGTGCCAACAATGCTTTTATCTACACATACATCTTATAAGGATGTATTTAAGCAAAGCACTGTTAATTTTATGGCTAATTCATTTGCGCATTTTCTAAAGGAAGGTTTCCAATTTGATTCATATTTCATTGGATACCTTGGTACAGTAACACACTTTGAGCCTATTAATCATATGATTAAAGGTGGTTTAGTGCTTATTGATCCTATTTTAGGTGATGATGGTAAACCATATAGCGGTATTGATTTTGATTATTTAGAGAAGATGAAGCTTTTAATTAAGAAAGCTACATGCATCACTCCAAATATGACTGAGGCTTGCTTACTAACTGGTGTTGAATATAAGCGAGTTCAAGATAAGGCCACAGTAGAGGAAATTTTAAAAAGATTAGCTAAAATGACAGATGCACATATTGTTATTACATCTTGTAATTTAAATAACAATATGGGTATTATTTCATCTAAAGACAATAGTATTAAATTTTATCAAATTGATAAGCAGGAGGCAAGTTCATTTGGTGCAGGTGATTTATTCTCAGCTGTAATGTTTGGATGCTTAAAGCTAGGCAAAAACATGGATGAATCTATTAAGACTGCAATTAAGTTTACTTCTATGTGCTTAGAAGAAACAATAAAGACAAGATCAACATATGAAGGTATCGTATTCCATAGCAAACTAAAGGAACTACAAAAGTTAATTTAAAATAGGACTTAAAGAGTGTAATTTAAGTCCTATATTTTTTTTTTTGCAAAACAAAAAGGAGTAGAATTTGATGATATGATATCTCCAAAGTTGTTCTACTCCTAATTTATTATTACTTTGAATCAGGTCTACTCCAGTTGAAGTCTCCACCCTTAACACACCAAGCAGCATATGGAGATTCAGCATCATAGCTTGTAATTAGGTTTACATAGTATGAACGTTCTAAATCAATCATAGCTTGGATTGAAGCATTAGTAGAAGTGATATTTAGCTTATCAATTAATACTAATGTTTGGAAGTTAGCAGAAGAGTATACTCCAATTGCATCATCAAATAATGTAGATAGCATTGACTTGATATCTGATGATAATGTTGAGATAGCACCAGTCTTAGATTGAACATAGTAAATGAATAATTGATTTAAGTTAGCTGCAGTTGCATTATCAACGTTGTTGTATGATGAAACTGTTACATAAATATTATCACTTGAATCATCTTCATCCTCACCCTTAGAAATAAGGATTTGCATGTTCTTTTGGTAGCCATAAGTATCATCTGACTCATTATATTCTAATGAATCTGGTCCTTCAAAGCTATTAACGATTAATAAGTGGTAACCATAAGATGTAGCACATAATGTATCCATGCTAATTTCATCAGAAGTTGTAGGAATACCATTCTTGCTAGAATCCTTAGAGTTAACAACTACAAATTCACCAGACTCAGTATCTTCGATTGCTTCACCAACAGCTTGCTTAGAAGAAACTGTATCATAAACAGCTCTTACATAATCAGCAAATGGAGGAACAAAGTTATCAACTGTATCTTGAGTAATATCGCTAGAAGATGATAATCTTTCAGTAGTTAAAATGAAATTAAATACTTTATAATCATCCCAAGTCTTAGCAGGGTTAGATAATAATGCTTCACCCTTGTTATATTGCTTAACAATAAACTTTAATGTTTCGAAATAAGTGTTGCCTTCATAAGCTTCATGAGTTGCTTCCTCATAAACAGCCTTAGCTAATGCAACTAATGCATTTTCAAAGCTTTCTTGAACAGCAGGGTTCTTACTTAAGAAGTCAGCAGGGTTATCTGGTGAACCATCACCATTGTCATCGATATTGATTAATAAGTGATCAATATTGATGCTGAATAAGTCTGAATAAGTTGCGTTACCAGCATTTAAGATGTAAGTTAATACACGTTCTGCATCTTCGCTGATTGCATGATCTTCAGTAGCCCATTCGTCGAATAATACTTCAGCCTTGTATGAAGATAATGCAGAAGAAGCAGTATAATAATACTTTAATACTTGATCCTTTGTTGGATAACCATAAGCAGTTAATAGATAAGTTTCTAAACCGATTTCTACAGGGTATGTAGAGTTTTCATCGTTTTCGAACTTTTCGATTGCAGCCTCTAAAGTTTCCCTATTTTCATCTTGCTTTTCAGATGATACATAGTCATTAGCAAATCCACTTACATATTCATAAGAGAAATATTCTAAAATTAATGATTCACCTAATTTAGCACTTAATAAATTATAGAAGTCAGCAACTGAATATTCGAAATCACCTAGCTTGAAGATTGAGTTACTATTGTAATCTTCAGTAGCGATAATTTCATATTGGTCAGTATAAGTATATTTGAACTTATATTCTAAGAATGGATCATAGATTTCTAAATCAGAAGCCTTGATTGCATCCTTGAATGCTGTAGTTGCATAAGCACTACCATTAGATTCAATGATTGCTCTTTGAATCTTGAATAATAATTCATCCTTTTGATCATCAGTTAAATCACTATATTCAACTTGTTCATTTGTACCACCAATTTCATAAGTAGTAGAAATTCTATAAGCCATAATATAGCTACCACCGATGTTACGAGGTTCTAATAAATAGTCACCATCCTCTAAAGTATCAGTAATAAATGTAGATACAGAAGAAGAGATTTCGTTTAATTCATTAACATCTTCGTTAACTAGATATTCAAATCTATCATTATCGAATGATGTAAGGTTTTCACCACGATAGTTGTAATAAGTATTATATAAAGCTAAGTAGAATGCTTCATAATTGTCTTCAGTTACTTCAGTAGCACCAATTGAATTTAAAGCCTTAGCAACAGATAGCTTTGCATCACGTTGAGAGTTGAATTGAATAATTACAGCTTCATAAGTACCATAAGTCATAAATGAGCTTTCATATGTTGACTTGTAGCTAGAATCCTTAAAATAATAGTAAGCATTCTTTGAAGTTTCCTCTTCACCGTCAGCGTTAGTCTTTGTGATTTCTTCGATACCAGCAATCTTATATAATTCCTTTTCAGCATATAATGTTTCAGCTAAAGAAAGGATTTGTTCATTTACGATTGCTTGATCAAGCTTAGTATAGTCAACTAATACAACACCTAATGTGTTATCAATAGTGTATTCAATATTAGCTAAATCTACAGTAATGCCTTGACGAGCTTGATTCATTTGATATTTAGCTTTGTATGTTTCTAAATCTTTTTCAGAATAATTTAGGAACGTAGAAGAAGAATATGTGTTGAAAATTGCTCTAGCTAATTGAGTTGATAGTGATACATGATATTTGTCCTTGATATATTCAAAGTCAATATCTTCTGAACCATTAATTGATAAAGCTAATTTTTGCGCACTATTTAGGTTATCAATTGTTTCAGCACTTAATATAGCCTTAATAGCATCAATTTCAGCACTATATAATTCGCTCTTTAAAACCTTAATAAATGTATCATAAGATTTAGATCTTAATCTGTTATAGTAATCTTTAGTAGTTAATTTAATGTTACCAGATTGTGCAACAACCTCATCTAAAGCTAGTTGAGCATAAGGCACGCTTTGGTTTCTTACAACTGTTTCTTCATTTCCATCACAAGCTGCAAGAGTTAATGCTAATGTTAAAGTAACGATAGCTAAAAATAATTTCTTTAATAATTTCATGTTATTTAGCCTCCTTACATTAAGAATTCCTTAACCTTAGCTTCTAGCTTTGTCCACCAGTCAGGGAAGCTTTCAGAAGTTCCAGTTGGGTCTTCATATAGATATAAATATTGATCTGCTTGTCTTTGGTTGATTTCTAATAGCTTTTCGAATTGAGCATTACCACCCTCAGCAGCATATGTTAACTTACCACCAAGCTCATTGTTTTCAATGAAGTACTTAACGATTACTCTTTGAGTTTCATTAGCAATGAAGCGGTTGAATACAGGACTTAAGAATGTAGAGATTGCAGAAGTTACATCAACAGGAGTTAAATTTTGAGAACTATATGCAACATATTCTAATACATATAACTTAATTTGGTTATTAGTTAATAGGTCACTGTCATTATAAACATTTTCGATTGTAATATATTCATCATTGTACTTAATCTTGATATCAGTTAATAAATCTTCTTCATTATCAGCTTGAGTCCACTTAGCAGAAGCTGGAGAAGTAGCAGTATTAACTAAAACAATGTTGTAGCCATCAGCAGTTTCAAGAATTTGATCTGTTGATGTAATTGGTTCAATATATTCAAAAGGAACAGTATCATTCATAAATAGATTATACTTAGATTCATCTGTATAATCATATAATCTTTGCTTTAGGTTGAAATCAACATCAACAGTAGAGTTAGTTACGCTGAATGCTTCAGTCATAACACGTAAACCAACCTTACGATACTTAGCCCATTGATTTTCAGGCTTGATAGGATTGTTATCGAAAATTACTCTTGCAGAATCATTAAATTCATCAACGATTGATGTGAATTCATCTGTATGGTTTTCAGTAGAAGCTTCAACTTCATTTAAAACCTTAAGAATTAATTCCTTAGCTACTTGAGATAGCTTAACAGTTTCTTCAACGCCATCACCATCAAGGTCGAAGCTAACTTCCTTATCCTTCCAAGTTTCAACATCATCAGCAACGTTGTCATCATCCATATCGAATACAACAACAAATCTTTCACCGCCTAATGAGAAATACTTATTGTAAGCATCGTCAGTATATTCCTTGAAGAATTCAATTAATGTGTCGTTTGAATAATCAGCTAATAATTTTGCAGATGCATATTGAACACGATAATAGTTATCAATAATTGCATCAATATTAGTTTCATGGAAGTATAACATTAAGAAGTTGTACTTACCTAAAGATGAAGGATAACCATTAGAAGATAATGCTTCGTTAGCAAAATTGAATAATAATGCTTCAATATAATCCTCGAATGTATCTCTGTATTCATCCATTTCCTTGTAAGCCTCGCTCATCTTAACTAATCTAGTAGAGATGATATCTAATGCTGTAGTTTGACCATTAGCTAATTCTAAGTCATTGTATACACCGTATGCACCCTTACCAGGAATCATAACAGAGTTTTTATCATTTTCGTCTGCAACGATATTTACGTTCCATGTAACATCATTATATGTAATAGTAGCTAAAACATTTTCGTTTGGAGCCTTACCATGAGTCTTTGAATATTCAGATGCTTCAGCAGAATAAGAAATTTCAACAGCCTCATCATAAATCTTAACTACAATGTTTTCTAATTCTTCATTGATGTAGTTATTAATAGCAGTAGAAGTTAGGTCATCCTTAATTAATAATGAACGAATCTTAGCCTCTAAGCCTTCAGTTTCTAAAATATTATCAAGAATCTCATCTTCTACTAAATTCTTGTTATATAAATCCTTATATTCAGCATCACCTTCAGCAAGCTTATATGCGATATAATAGCTGTCTGAATAGTTTTGAGAAGAAGTAGAATAACGAGGTGAGTCGCCTTCTATATCTAAAGTTTCATATAAATACTTAGAATAAGTAGTTGAAATCTTGTCTAATTCTTTTCTAGTATACTTAGTAAATTCGTTATTTGTTTCGATAATAGCATTTGCTAAATCCTCTACAGAAGATGCAGTTGAATTTACATTGTATGTAGTAACGATTTCATTAGTAACACTACGTAGATCATTTAAAGAATTAACCTCAGTTGTAATTGATGTAGGTAATAAGCTTCTATAACCACCATAGATGTAGTTGTAGATTTGAACATAGATTTCTAATAATGCTGCTTCTGTACATGTATCAGTAATACTTACAGCATTTCTGTTATCAACAGGATTAGAGATTTCATTATAGAACTTGCAATATTCAGTATAAGTCATATTATCATCTTCAGGTGAAATGAAATAGAAGTTCTTGTTGTAAATCTTAATACCAAATGCTCTTAAAGTATCAGAATACTCCGCAGAAGAAGAGAATCTAATCATTACTAGATCTAAGTCAAATTGGTTAGCATAAGTATCCTTGAATTTAGCTACATAGTTAGAATTTCTGTAGTAACCATTGTAGCTGTCATCCTCATCAGTGTCCTCAGCGTCACCTTCATCAACCTCTTCAATTTTCTTAGCCTCAGCAAATAATTCCTTAGCATATTGAGGATAATATACATTAGATAAGTTAGTTGCAATAGTCAATAGATTTTCATAATTATCCTCTGATATGTTGCTGATTAATTCTGCGATAGATTTACCATCAATTTCGCTTACCTTATAAGCTGTGTATAATTCATCAATATACTTAGCCTCTAAAGTCTTTGATAAAATTTCGTCGTTTGCTTCAAGTTCATCCCAATATGAATCAATACCGAAAGAGAAATTGTAGATATCTTGTACAACATAATCAACGATTCTCTTTGAATATGTTTCATATAGAGTGTTATATTCAGTTTCGTTTTCGAAGATAGCCTTATCCTCTGAACTTAGTCCGCTATAATTGTTTTGTAATACTAATGTTAGCTTATTGATTTCGTCATTTAAAACCACATTGTATACTTGATTTTCAAGCTTAGTGTGAGCTTGCCATTTTAATTCGTTCCACAAATCACCGTTAGTTACAGTAATATCACCAGCAGTAGCATATGTTGCATTTTTGTCTAACACTACGCCTTCAGTGTTGTTTTTACAAGCGGATAACGATATCATGAACACGAAGCCCATTGTA
>JAZNYN010000146.1:0-18101 GCA_045594405.1 Anaeroplasma sp. | reverse complement strand
ATTTTTAAAGATAGAAGAATTATTTATAAAAGGTATGGCTTTTTGGTTCTAAAAAGAACAGTATTAAATATAATTTATGTCCTTATGCTAATTACTATTATTGTGTTGACTATTGTAAAATATTTGTTATAATATAAGTACGATTAAATGATTGTTTAATCGTTATTAGAGGTGAAAATATGACAAAGGTAATTAGATTTAAAGGTTTATGCTGTGCAAATTGCGCACAAAAGCTTGAAGTAAAGCTAAACAAAATTAAAGGAGTTCAGGCAACTATGAGCTTTGTTGCAGGGAAAATTATGCTAGAGCTAGCAAATGAGGATTTGTTAGATGATGTTATATTATGCTGCAAAAGAGAGTTTCCTGATATGACAATTACACTATGATAAACAAAAAGCTATTAATACGTTTGATAGTAGCCTTTGTTATATGGATTGGTGGTCTATTTTTAGGTGACTATCCAATTGTTCAGCTTGTAGTATATGTATCAGCCTATTTAGTTTGCGGATATGATGTAGTATTTGGAGCAATTAGAAATATCTTTAGGGGTAACTTTTTAGACGAATTATTTTTAATGCTTATAGCATCTATTGGTGCATTTTTATTAAAGGAATACGAAGAAGCTGTAGCTATCATTTTGTTTTTCCAAATTGGTGAGATGTTCCAGGGTTATGCAGTAGAAAAAAGTAGAGATACAATCATGAGTACAATGAATTTATCTGTTAATCTATGTCATAAAGAAGATGGTACTGATTGTGATCCTTTAGATGTGAAGGTGGATGAGGTTATCCTAGTTCGTCCTGGTGAAATGGTTCCACTTGATGGTGTGTGCTTAACAAATGGTACTATCAATTGTGCATCACTTACAGGAGAAGCAGCAGATATTGATGTTTATGAGGGCTATGAAATTTTATCTGGCAGTATAAATAGTAATACTCCTATTAGGATTAGAGTCACAAAGGAATATTATGATTCAACTGCAGCTAAGATAATTGATATGGTTGAAAACGCGACAATGAAAAAGGCAAAGAGTGAAAAGTTTATCACTAAGTTTGCTAGATTCTATACCCCAATAGTAGTAGGTCTTGCGTTTTTATTAGCTTTTGTACCACCGCTTTTTATAGGCTTTAGTGAGCACTTTTCTACTTGGGCATATCGTGCATTATCATTTTTAGTTGTGTCATGTCCATGTGCACTTGTAATCTCAGTTCCACTATCATATTTTGCTGGTATTGGTGCTGGTGCTAAAAATAAGATTATTATTAAGGGTGGTAGCTACCTAGAGGACCTTTCCTTAGTTAAAAACATAGTAATGGATAAAACAGGTACATTAACATATGCTAAGCTTCATATAAAAGAAATAATTACAGATGAAGATAAAAATGAGGTTTTAAAAATTGCTAAAGGATTAGAGATAAATTCTAATCATCCTATTGCAAGAGCAATCTCTGATAATGATATCATTCCTTATGAATTTGATATAACTGAAGAGCCTGGATATGGTATTTGTGGAACTAAGGATAATAAAAAATATTATTGCGGAAACAAAAGACTATTAGAGAAAAATGGCATTGAGGTCGATATTAGGGATATATCAGGTACATTATTATATGTAGCTTGTGACACTAAGCTTATTGCTTTAATAGCCTTAGAGGATACAATTAAGCTAGAGGCTAAGGCGGCAATAAATGAGTTAAATGCAATGAATAAAAATGTGGTAGTTCTATCTGGTGATATGGCATCAGAGGTAAAGACTACATGTGATTCGCTAGGAATTTGTAGCTATCACAGTGAATTATTACCTAATGATAAGGTTGGTAAGGTTGAAGAAATAATTGCCTCATCAAATGATAAGACAATGTATATAGGTGATGGCATCAATGATGCACCTGTACTTGCTTTGGCTGATATTGGTGTATCAATGGGACAAATAGGAAGCGATGCTGCAATTGAAGCATCAGATGTTGTTATTTTAAATGATAATTTAAATGCCATCCCAACAATGCTTAAAATTGCAAAGAAAACTAAAAGTATTGTTTTCCAAAATATATTGATAAGTATTGGAATTAAGGTTTTAGTTTTAGTCCTATCAGCATTAGGCTTTGCGGGTATTGAGCTTGCGATTTTTGCTGATGTTGGAGTGTGTGTTATTGCTGTATTAAACGCAATGAGAGCGTTGTATATTAAGACCAAAAAATAAATAGAATTTAGGGATTATAATAGGAAAACACTTTCAAATTATAATCTCTATTTTTATTATTTCAAATGAAACTATTTGTGGTATAATTATCATTGGATAAAAATAGCTATTATGGAGGAAAATTTTATGGCTAAGAAAATTGTTTCTGACTTAAATGTCAAAGGAAAAAAAGTTTTAATTCGTGTAGATTTTAATGTACCAATGAAGAATGGTGTTATCACTGATGATACTCGTATTCGTGCTGCATTACCTACAATCGAATATGTAATCAATAATGGTGGTAAGGCAATCGTATTCTCTCATTTAGGACGTGTTAAAGAAGAGGCTGATTTAGCAAAGAACGATATCACTCCTGTTTATAAGAGATTAGAAGAATTAATCAATAAGCCTGTTAAGTTTGTTAATGCTACAAGAGGTGCTGAATTAGAAGCAGCAGCTGCTAGCTTACAAGAAGGCGAAATTTTAATGTTCCAAAATACTCGTTATGAAGATTTAGAGGGCAAAAAGGAATCAAAGAATGATGCAGAATTAGGTGCATATTGGGCATCTTTAGGTGAAGTATTCGTTAATGATGCATTTGGTACTGCTCACCGTGCTGCAGCTTCAAATGTTGGTATCGCTGCAAACGTTAGCGAAACTGCTGCTGGTTTCTTATTAGAAAAGGAAATTAAGTACATTGGTGGTGCTGTTGATAATCCAGTACGTCCATATATCGCAATCTTAGGTGGTGCTAAGGTATCTGATAAGATTGGTGTTATTGAAGCATTATTAGACAAGGCTGATAAGGTATTAATCGGTGGTGCTATGATGTTTACATTCTTAAAGGCACAAGGCTATAACATTGGTGCTTCTAAGTATGAAGATGATAAGTTAGAATTAGCTAATGAATTATTAGCAAAGGCAAACGGTAAGCTAGTATTACCAGTAGATGCTGTATGTAATACTGCATTCGAGGATGTTCCAGGTGTTGTTAAGTCAGTATCTGAATTTGCTGCTGATGATATGGGTCTAGACATTGGTCCTAAGTCATTAGAATTATTTGCTAAGGAATTAGCTGGTGCTAAGACTGTTGTATGGAATGGCCCTATGGGTGTATTCGAAATGAAGAACTATGCAGCAGGTACAATTGGTGTATGTGAATTATTAGCTAACCTTGAAGGTGCTAATACAATCATCGGTGGTGGTGATTCAGCTGCAGCTGCAGAAAGCTTAGGCTATGCTGATAAGATGAGCCACATTTCTACAGGTGGTGGAGCTTCTTTAGAATATTTAGAAGGTAAAGAGCTTCCTGGTATCACTTGTGTAGATAATATTTAATTATTAAGCTATTAAATTAATTTAGTTTAAATCGTTGGGAGGAAGATTTTTTTGGAGAGAAAAATTGTAGTAAAAAGTACAGTAGGGCTTCATGCTAGCTTAGCTGCAAAGATTGTTCAAGCTGCATCTAAGTACTCTGTTGATATTAACCTTCATTATCAAGATAAGGTGATTGATGTAAGATCAATTTTAGGTTTAATGTCACTTGCTATCCCACATGGTGAAAATGTTATTATTTCAGCAAATGGCGATCAAGCTTTAGAAGCTATTAATGAGATCGCATCAATTTTAGGTGAATAGGAGAAAGAATATGCGTAAACCAGTTATGGCTGGAAACTGGAAAATGAACAAGACTCGTGACGAGGCTTTAGATTTCATTTACAGTGTAGCAGGCAATGTTCCATCAGTTGATAAGGTGGATACAATTGTTTGTGCACCAGCAATTATTTTAAGAGACTTAGTTAAGAGAAAGGGCGACAATTTAGAGATTGGTGCTCAAAATATGCATGAAAAGGATTCGGGTGCATATACAGGTGAAATCTCTCCTGCTATGCTAACATCTACAGGTGTTAAGTATGTTATCCTTGGTCATAGCGAAAGAAGACAATATTTTAACGAAACAGATTCTTCAATAAATTTAAAAATTAAGGCTGCTTTAAATCATGGTTTAAAGCCAATTGTATGCTGCGGTGAAACTTTAGAGGTTAGACAAGCAGGTAATACAAATGATTGCTTAAAGGATCAAATCATAAAGGCATTTGAGGGTGTTGAAATTTCTAATCCTCAAGATATAATTATTGCATATGAGCCAATTTGGGCTATTGGTACTGGTGTATCTGCTTCTAAGGAAGATGCTAATAGTGGTTGTGCTCACATCAGAACAGTTATCGAAGGATTATATGGTGCTAATGTAGCAAATGAATTAAGAATTCTTTACGGTGGTTCTGTATCTACAGCTACAGCTGATGATTTAATTCATCAATCAGACATTGATGGTTTCTTAGTTGGTAAGGTATCATTAAGTGTTGAAGGCTTTGTTGAATTAAGCAATATTATCGCAAACAAGTAATGTGAATTAGCTTCTCATAAAATGAGAGGCTTTTTTTCTACCCAAATTTTTGGTATAATATTTTTTAAGGAAGTGATTCTAATGACACAGGTAGATGCTCATTATGTGAAGATGACAAGAACCCCTGTTGAACGATTAATTGTTCAGCTTGGTATTCCAACAACCATCTCTATGCTAATTACAAATATATATAATTTAGTTGACACCTACTATGTTGGTACATTAGGAGAAAGTGCTCAAGGAGCAGTTGGTGTCGTGTTTACATTGCAGGCTATCATCCAGGCATTTGCCTTTATGCTTGGTCATGGCTCTGGTGCCTTTACAGCTAAGGCTTTAGCAAGTAAAAATACAGATGAAGCTACAAAGTATGTTTCAACTGCCTTTTATATAGGCTTAGGCTTTGGAACTATTTTGTTAATATTAGGGCTATCTTTATTAACTCCATTTATGAAGCTTTTAGGTAGTACTGATACAATACTTCCACATGCTAAGGATTATGCATTATGGGTTTTAATTTCTGCACCATTTCTAATTGCATCGATGGTTTTAAATAATAATTTAAGATACGAGGGTAAAGCCTTTTATTCTATGATAGGCTTAACAGCTGGTGCAATCCTAAATATATTTGGTGATTTTATATTGATTAAAGTATATGATCTAGGCGTATTTGGTGCCGGCTTATCAACAGCCGTTTCTCAAATTATAAGCTTTATAATATTATTAGTTTTATACATATTTAATGCACAAAGTAAGATTAAGCTTACTGCATTAGCTAAGGACGGAAGTACATATTTAAATATCTTTAAGGTTGGTCTTCCTTCACTACTAAGACAAGGTCTTACATCAATTTCTGGTGGTATATTAAATAATCTATCTAAGCCATATGGTGATAGCTGTATTGCGGCAATGACAATAGTTAATAGATATTCAGCGTTTGTAACATGTGTAGGCTTAGGTATAGGTCAGGGCTTTCAGCCTGTTGCATCCTTTAATTACCAAGCTAAAAAATATAAGCGTGTTAAAAGAGGACTATTATTCACTATGTACTTTGGATTTGTTATGATAGGTGTCTTATCGATATTAGGCTTTGCTTTTGCACCTCAAATTGTAAAAGGATTCCAAGAGGCTGAAGAGGTTATTAGAATCGGTACCTTAGCCTTACGTATAGCATCTGTTGGTGCGATATTTATGCCAATATCTGTATCTGTAAATATGCTATTTCAAAGTATTAGAAAATCAAGCATAGCCTCATTCCTATCTATTTTAAGATCTGGTTTGATATTTATCCCAGTATTAATTATATTTGCTAATGTATTTAAGCTTTTAGGAATTCAAATGGCACAGCCTATTTCTGATCTAATCACGAGCTTGATTTCAATACCATTTATAATTTACTTTATTAGAAAAACTCCAGATATGGATGAACCTGATGAAGATACAAAGGAAGCTATTTAGCCTGTTTTAGCAGGCTATTTTTCTTTTTAATTTGAATTGCTTTCATCTTCCTCGGTTGTAAAATTTTATAGATAATGGTATAATCTAATAAAGGCAGTCTTTTATTTAATATTTTTAAGGAGGTACATTATGGAAAATTATGTTACATTGGTTTACTTACCTGAGGATTCAAAATTGGCTAACTTTATAGCTGATATGCTTGAAGAAAAGCACATTGATGTTCACTTATTCGAGCATATATATGGTAATAGGGATAAGGAGCTAGAAAAGGATATTAGACATTCTGCAGCCTTGATTATTGTTCAAGAAAAGGATGCGTTTGACTATCGTGAATTCCTAAGACCTATTATGAAGGCTGACAATAGATGTCAGATTATAGCAATGTTTAAGGAGCAAGCTACATATCAAAACAAATTTAGTATTAATGAAATTAAATTTGATGACAATTCATCAATTGAATCATATGTTAATACAATTTGTTGCTTAATTGTAGGTGGCTATCACAGACTAATTATTACTCCGTTTAACAGACAAAAGTATCGCAAGAAAGCAATTGAATTATATAATAAGGAGCACTATGTTTGGTCGCTTACATATTTCTTAAAGGTATTTACTATTGATGATACTATTGTTAAGGAAAGAATTGCAAAGGCTTATAGAAAGCTATTAAATAATGATTTAGCAATTAATTACTATTCAATTTGCTTACCAGATGACAATGCTTCTAAAGCATCAATTTGTAATGAATTAGGTGTTTTATATACTCAAACACATAATCTTGAATTTGCTGAAAAATATTTAAAGGATGCTATTGATTTAGGAAATACAGATGCACTTTATAATCTTGGTTATTTATATGAAACAAAGTGGTCTCATGATTCAAGGCTAAGAAAGAGTAGAGAGGGATTTGATATATACTGTCAGGTATTAAATTCTAAGTATACCTCTGAGAAAGCAAAGGCAAGAGCTGCTACACGTTTACGTGCACAAGCAGATAAGCTAATGCTAAGAAGAAACTTTGCAACAGCAATGAATTATTATAAGGCTTTAGGAGACGGTTCTAGAGTTGCAGAATGCTTAAGAAATATCAAGATGATTAGATTAGCATATGAAGCAAAAAAGAAGGGCTATGTATATGAAGAGCCTGTATATGAAACAGTTGAGGAAACTGTTTCTGAATAATCATAAAATGAAAAGAGAAAGCTTATGGAAAAACCATAAGCTTTTTATTATGAAAAATTGAATTATCAATTGAAATGGAGTATAATAAATAATGAGCATTTTTTTAGTAAAGGTGGAATATATATGGTAAAAATTGATATTATTTCTGGCTTTTTAGGAGCTGGTAAAACAACATTTATTGAAAGATTATTAAAGACAAGCATTAAAAACGAAAAGGTCGTATTAATTGAAAATGAATTTGGTGAGGTATCAGTAGATAGTGATATTTTAGCTGATACTAATATTGATATTAAAGAATTATCTCAAGGCTGTATATGCTGTAGCCTAGTAGGTGATTTTTCTAAATCATTAGCTGAGGTTATTGAAAAGTTTAATCCTGATAGAATTATCATCGAACCGTCAGGTGTAGGTAAGCTTACAGATGTTAAGAAGGCTATTATTGATGCAGGCTTAGAGGATGGTATCAATTCATTAATTTGTCTTGTTGACGTTTCTAAGGCTAAGGTTTATGCAAAGAATTTTGGTGAATTTTTTATTGATCAAATTCAAAATGCATACACTGTTGTTTTAAGTAGATGTGACGTTGCTTCTTTAGAAAAGAAGAATGTTGCAATCGATATTGTTAGAAAAAACAATCCTAAATGTGTAATTGTAACTACTCCTATAAACGAATTAAGTGATGAAGAATTATTAAAGGCTTATGAAGGCTTTGATACAAATCTATTAGATGAGTTAAAGCATGAAATGGAGCATGACCATCATCACCACCATCATGAGGAAGGCTGTTGCTGCGGAGGACATCACGACCATGAGGAGCACCATCACCACCATCATGAGGAAGGCTGCTGCTGCGGAGGACATCATGACCATGAGGAGCATCATCACCACCATCATGCAGATGAGGTGTTCTCATCAATCGGAATTGAAACACCTAAGCAATATGATTTAGAAGCATTAAAGCATACGCTTGATGTGATGGCAAGTGGAGAATATGGTATGGTTGTAAGAGCTAAGGGTATTGTAAGCTGTACTGATGGAAAATGGTATACCTTTAACCTTACACCAAATGAGGTTTCTGTTGTTGAGTCTAAGAGTATTCCTTTAGGAAAGATTTGTGTAATTGGTTACCAAATTAATGATGAAGAAATCAAGGAGCTATTCTAATATGAGAGAAGAATTTCCTATATTTGTAGTAAATGGTTTTTTAGATAGTGGAAAAACAGCACTTATTAAAACTATAATTTCAGGAAATGAAAATCTTCATAATACAACTGTTGTTATCGCAACAGAAGAAGGTGAAGAGGAATATGACAAGGCATGGTGTGAACAAACAGGTGTTCATGTAGAGTTTGTTTCAGAGCAAACAGAGCTTACACCAGAATTCATGGAGGATTTAATAAGCGTATATCGTCCACGTCAGATTGTCATTGAATATAATAGCTTCTGGGATTATGAGGATCAGGATTTTCCAGACTATATGGTTATATATCAACAAATAACTATGATAGATTCATCTAGCTTTGGTGTTATGTTTAATAATATGAAAAAAATCTTTAATACAATGGTTAAGTATTCATCAATGATTATTTTTAATCGTTGTGATAATGATGAAGCAAAGCTTGCATCATATAGAAGACAAATAAGAATGTTTAACCCAAATGCTGAGGTTGCATTTGAAAGAGCTGATGGGACAATGTATACAGGTCTTGAGGAGGATTTACCATACGATTTAAATAAGCCTGAGGTAATTATCGGTGATGAGGATTATCCTATTTGGTATATGGAGGTTTTTGATCGAAAGGACAAATATTTTAATCGTTCATTTAGATTTAAAACATTTGTTAGAGATATTACCGATACAACATTTGTTTGTGGTAGAGAGGTTATGACTTGTTGTGCAGATGATATTCAATTTCTAGGCTTTGAGGTTATTAACAAATCAGATTACAAGCCTGAAATTGGAGATTGTATTTACATTACTTGTACTCCTATAATAGAATATTCTTATTTAGCTAAAGAGGATGTAGTAATGCTGAAGGCAACTCAAATTGCTAAGCTTCCAAATCAAAAAGAGGAAGTTATAGGTTTTTAATTAATTTGGTTTTAAGAATCCATGGATTTTTAAAACCGTTTTTTTCATCTTTATATAAATATTTTGAATATTAATATTCAAACTTTAAATTAATAATGTTATAATATAAAATGGTGATTAATTTGAAGAAGGTATATTTTACAAGCAATAATTTAGAAACAATAGAGGTTGGAAAAACTCTAGGAAATATATTAAAGCCTAATGATGTAGTGCTACTTATTGGGGATTTGTCTGCTGGTAAAACTACTTTTACTAAGGGCATTGGTCAAGCTTTAGGTGTAAGTAGAGTTATTAATTCACCAACCTTTACAATCGTTAAGGAATATAAGGGTAGCAATTTAAAGCTATATCATTTAGATTTATATCGCCTTGATGGTGTGAATAATGATTTTGATTTAGAGGAATATTTTACTGCGGGTGGAGTAAGTGTTATAGAATGGCCATATCAGGTTTCAGAAATATTACCTGATGAGTATATTTTAGTTAATATTGAAAGAGTAAGCGAAGAGGAAAGAAAGATTACTTTTGAAGGAGTAGGCTCTTCTTATAGTAATTTATTTGAGGAATAAATATGTATACATTGATATTAGATTCAGCCACTAAGGTTTTATATGTGGCATTAGTTCAAGGTGAAAAAATTTTATATCAAAAGTACGTTGAGGGCAAAAATGATCATGCAAAGGCAATTGTTCAATGTGTTGATGAAGCATTAGCCTGTGGGCAAATTGCGGCAGATAAGCTAGATAAGATTGTAGTTGGTATTGGTCCTGGCTCATACACTGGTGTAAGGATGGCAGTAACTGTTGCTAAGATGATGGCTACATTTAAAAGCATTCCACTTTATGCAGTATCGACCTTAGCATTGATGTCTTCAGGAAGGAAGGGAAAGGTTCTTGCAACTATTGATGCAAGAAGAGGAAATGTCTTTTCTTCAATCATAGATACAAACACTAATGAGATTATTTTAGCTGAGGGATTACATGAGATTACTTCATTAGAAAATTATCAATATGATTATCATGTAAACGAAAATGAATATAGCGTTGATGTTATATACACTATTAATTCAGCTAAGAAGGTTTTAGAGCCGCATTTATTAGTTCCTAATTATTTAAGAGATACTGAAGCTGAGCGTAATTTAAAATGATAAGATATTTTAACGTTAATGATGTTTCTCAAATCATAGAGCTTGAAAGGGAATTATTAGGAACAACCCTAGGGGAAAGCTATTTTGAAATGGCTTGTGGAAATGATTTTAATTATATATATGTTTACGAACAAAATAATAAGGTTGTAGGATATATAAGCTTTACCTTTGATGGAGAAATTGCTGAGATGCTTAATTTCTGTGTAGATAAGCTATATCAAGGTAAGGGAATTGGTAAAGCATTATATTTACATGCTGAAGAGGAGTTTATATCTGAAGGTGCAGGCTCAGTAATATTAGAGGTTAATAGAACAAATATAAATGCTATTAATGTATATACAAGGCTTGGCTTTAAGGAAATATCTGTAAGAAAAGGATATTATAGTGACGGAAACGACGCTTTAGTTTTACAAAAGCTATTATAAAAGGAAGTGAAGATTATGCTAGTTTTAGGAGTTGAATCTAGCTGCGATGAAACTTCTGTTGCCATTGTAAGAGATGGTAAAGAGGTTTTAGCAAACATTATAAATTCACAAATTGATATACATGAAAAGTTCGGTGGTGTTGTCCCAGAAATTGCTTCACGTCATCACGTTTATCAGGTTTCAATGGTATTTGAGGAGGCATTTAGGGTATCTGGTATAAAACCCGAAGAAATTGATTTAGTTGCGGTTACTAAGGGGCCAGGATTAATTGGTTCCTTGTTAGTTGGAGTTAATGCTGCAAAGACATTTGCGATGATGTATAATAAGCCACTTATTGGTGTTCATCATTTAGCTGGACATATTTACGCTAATGCTATTGAGCATGAAATGAAATTTCCCAATGTAGCATTACTTGTTTCAGGTGGTAATACTGAGCTGATTTATATGAAGGAGCATTTTGATTTTGAGATAATTGGTGAAACACTAGATGATGCTGTAGGTGAAGCCTATGATAAGGTTGCACGTGTTGTAGGGCTTCCTTATCCTGGTGGACCACATGTTGATAGGTTAGCACATGAGGGCAATGATACGTACCACTTACCAAGAGTATATTTAGATGATAAGTCTTATAATTTTTCATTCTCTGGATTAAAAAGCGCAGTAATTAATTTAAACCATAATATTGAGCAGCGTGGACAGACGGTTAATGTTAATGATTTATGTGCATCCTTCCAGGCTAGTGTTACTGAGGTTTTAGTTAATAAGACACTTATGCTTGCTAAGGAAAAGAATGTAGAACAAATCATAGTTGCTGGTGGGGTATCAGCCAACAAAGGCTTAAAGGAAAGATTTATGCAAAATGCAGTAGCTAATGTTGAGGTATGTATTCCATCAATAAAGTATTGTACAGACAATGCGGCAATGATTGCAGTAGCTGGTTATTACCAGTATCAGAAGTATGGTGCTAATGATGACCTAACATTAAACGCATCAGCATCATTAGAATTAGATGAAGAATAATACATATTATGTAGAAATAAACCAAGTATTAGTGTATAATAAAAAAGATTTAAAAATAAAGGGTGATTTATATGGCAGAGATTAATAATTTTATTAAAACAATTATGCATAATGACTTAGCTGAAGGTAAGGTAGAGAAAATAGCTACACGTTTCCCTCCTGAGCCTAATGCATACCTACATATCGGACATGCAAGAGCTATCATTACAAACTTTGAGCTTGCAAAGTCTTTTGAAGGTACTACAAATTTAAGATTTGATGATACTAACCCAGCAAAGGAGGATCAAGAATTTGTTGATGGTATCATTTATGATTTAGCTTGGCTAGGCTATAAGCCAAACAAGGTGCTATATGGCTCAGATTATTTTGAGGCAACATATGAAAAGGCTGTTTTATTAATTAAGAAGGGCTTAGCATACGTTGATGATTTATCTCAAGAGGAAATGAGTAAATATCGTGGCACACTTACTACACCAGGTACTAATTCACCTTGGCGTGATCGTACAGTTGAAGAAAACCTTAAGCTATTTGAGGAAATGAGAAATGGTGTTTATGGCGAAGGTGAAAAGACACTAAGAGCTAAAATTGATATGGCTCATCCAAACATTAACATGCGTGACCCAGCAATGTATCGTATATTAAAGATTAACCATCACCGTCAAGGTAACAAGTGGTGTATTTATCCAATGTATGACTTTGCTCATCCATTGCAAGATTCATTCGAGGGCATCACACATTCATTATGCTCATTAGAATATGATAATCATAGAATTTTATATGATTGGTTTATTGAAAACTGTAATATGGAGCATATTCCTCATCAATACGAATTTGGTCGTTTAAACATAACTAATA
Organism: Anaeroplasma sp.; assembly: GCA_045594405.1. GTDB lineage: Bacteria > Bacillota_I > Bacilli_A > Acholeplasmatales > Anaeroplasmataceae > Anaeroplasma. The sequence goes on along the minus strand of JAZNYN010000146.1, from coordinate 5,339 downwards.
CGATTATGTCTAAGCGTTATTTAAGAGCTTTAGTTGATGCAGAAAAGGTTGATGGCTATGATGATCCAAGAATGCCTACATTATGTGGTTTAAGAAGAAGAGGTTTTACTGCTGATTCTATTAGAAACTTTATTTTAGCTACTGGCTTATCTAGAGTAAATTCAACTGTTGATTATTCACAATTAGAAGAAGAGCTTAGAAATGATCTTAAGATGGTTGCTGTACGTCCAAATGCTGTTATGGATCCTATTAAGGTTATTATTGACAATTATCCAGAGGGACAAGTAGAGTATTTAGATTGTCCAAATAATGGCGAAAATGAAGAAATGGGCTCTAGAAAGATTTCATTTTCTCGTGAGGTATATATTGAAAGAGAAGACTTTATCGAGGAAAAGCCAAACAAGAAGTGGAAGAGACTTGCTTTAGGTGTAGAGGTAAGATTAATGCATGCTTACTTTATTACAGCTAATTCTTGCGAAAAGGATGAAAATGGTAATGTAACAGTCATCCATGCAACATACGACCCACAAACTAAGAGTGGCTCAGGCTTCAATGAAAGAAAGCCTAATGGTAATATCCATTTTGTTAATGCAGCTACTGCAGTTAAGGCTGAGTTTAGATTATTTGAGCCATTAATGGTTGATGAAACAGAAGAAAACAAGGATTTAGATTTTATGGAAAGATTAAATCCAGAATCAAAGAAAATTTTAAATGGTTATGTAGAAGAATCACTTGCTTCAACAAAGCCACTAGAACACTTCCAATTTGTTCGTAACGGATACTATGTTACAGATTTAGCTTCTACTGAAGACAAGCTAGTATTCAATAGAACATGTGGTTTAAAGTCTTCGTTTAAACTATAAAAATAAAAGGACTGCTTATGGCAGCCCTTTAATCACGTATAAGGGAGAGAGAAATTATGTTAAAAACAGTAAACCTAGGATTACAATATGGATCAAGGAAATTATTTGAGCATGTTAATATAAGCTTTACTAAGGGAAATTGCTATGGAATTATTGGTGCTAATGGTGCTGGTAAATCAACATTTTTAAAGCTTTTATCTAAGGAGCTTGAATCTACTACTGGTGAGGTAGTAATGGATAAGAATGAGCGTATGAGTGTACTTAAGCAGGATCAAAATGCTTATAACAATGAAACTGTATTGAATACAGTGTTATTAGGTCACCAACGCTTAATTGAAATCATGAAGCAAAAGGATGAGCTATATGCTAAGCCAGATTTTTCAGAGGAGGATGGTATTTTAGCAGCTGAGCTTGAGGGTGAATTTGCTGAGCTTGGTGGTTGGGAAGCAGAATCAGATGCAGAAAGCTTACTAAATGGTATTGGCGTTCCAACAGAGTACCATTATTCATTAATGGGAGATTTAGATGCTAAGCTTAAGATTAAGGTATTATTAGCTCAAGCATTATTTGGTAATCCTGATATCCTATTATTAGATGAGCCTACTAATAACTTAGATTATAAGTCAACTAGATGGCTAGAAAACTTTTTACTTAACTTTGAGAATACTGTACTTATTGTTTCACATGACCGTCATTTTTTAAACAATGTATGTACACATATTTGTGACGTAGATTTTGGTAAGATTAAGCTTTATGTTGGTAACTATGAATTCTGGTATGAATCTAGTCAGCTTGCTTTACAACAAGCTAAGGATCAAAATAAGAAGGCTGAACAAAAGATTAAGGAGCTTCAGGAATTCATTGCTAGATTCTCAGCCAACAAATCAAAATCACGTCAGGCTACATCAAGAAAGAAGCTGTTAGATAAAATTACTCTTGATGATATTGAGCCATCATCAAGAAGATATCCGTATATCGGCTTTAAGCCAAATCGTGAGGTTGGTAATGATATCTTATTTGTAGAAAAGCTATCAAAGCCAGGTATATTTGAAAACCTTACCTTCACAGTAAACAAAAATGATAAGATTGCCTTCTTATCTGAAAACTCTCAACAAATTACAGCTTTATTTAATATTCTATCTGGTAAGGATACAGATTATACTGGTAAGTTTAAATGGGGCATTACTACAAGCGTTGGATATTTAATGCAGGATAATAAGGAATATTTTTCTAGTGAGCTTTCACTAGTTGATTGGCTACGTCAATACTCAAAGGATGATCAAGCAGAAACATTTATTCGTGGCTGGTTAGGACGTATGCTATTTAGTGGTGAGGAATCTTTAAAGAAGTGCTGTGTTTTATCTGGTGGTGAAAAGGTAAGATGTATGTTTTCTAAGCTAATGCTAGAAGCACCTAATATTTTATGCTTTGAGGACCCAACTAACCACCTAGACCTTGAATCAATTACTGCCTTAAATGAGGGTATGGTAAACTTCAAGGGTAACATTTTATTTTCATCTCACGATGCTGAGCTATTACAAACTGTTGCTAATAGAATTATTTCATTTAACAGAGATGGCTCAATTATTGATAGAGTTACAGATTATGAATCATTTTTAGAAATTAATAATTAATTGTTACATTTGTATTGTATAATTATATTGTAATATATAAGAGAGGAGGAATTGCATATGGATTTATTTGAAGGATTAAACCCTGCTCAAAGACAAGCTGTAGAGACAACTGAGGGGCCTGTTATGGTTATGGCAGGTGCTGGCTCTGGAAAGACAAAGGTATTAACAACAAGAATAGCACATATTATTAAGAATTTATGTATCCCTGCATATTCGATTCTAGCTGTAACCTTTACAAATAAAGCTGCTAATGAAATGAAGGAGCGTATTGGTAGGATGCTAGATATAGATACTAGAAATATGTGGATATCTACATTTCATTCATTTTGTTCTAGAGTATTAAGATATGAAATTGATGCACTACCTCCTTACAGTAATAAATTTACTATCATTGATGATGAGGATTCATTAAGGCTTGTAAAGGAAATAATGAAGGAAGAACAAATAGATAGATATAAGCCTAAGGATATAAGAAACCTAATTTCTAAGTCTAAAAACTTCGTAAACTTCAAAATTGAAGATCCTGATCTAAATGATTGTTATTTGCTTGTTAATAGATTATATGAGCAAAAATGCATCAATGATAATTTATTAGACTTTGATGATTTAATCATTAAGACAATTGAGCTTTTTAAAAAGAATCCACATGTTCTTGAAAGGTATCAATATAAATTCCAATACATCCTAGTTGATGAGTTTCAAGATACAAACACTCTTCAATATAATCTGATGTATATGCTAGCATCAAGACATCATAATATATTCGTTGTAGGTGATGATTTCCAATCTATATATTCATTTAGAGGAGCAATGATTGAAAATATTCATCGCTTTAAAAATGATTATCTTGAGCATAAGCTAATTTTACTTGAACAAAATTATCGTTCTACTAAGGAGATATTAGATTTAGCAAATTGTGTTATAGATAAGAATCCAAACCAAATAAAAAAGGTTATGTATTCAAGTGATAAGACTGGACAAATGCCTTTTTACTTTACAGCTGATTCTTCACATGCTGAGGTTATGTTTGTAATTGATAAAATCAGAGAATTAGTTGCCTCAGGTGAGGATTACAAGAATATTGCAATTTTGTATCGTGCTAATTATATTTCTAGAAATTTTGAAGAAACCTTGGTTAGATATCAAATTCCATATACTATGTATGGTGGATTATCCTTCTTCCAAAGAAAGGAAATTAAGGATTTGGTTGCATATCTAAGATTGATGACTAATTACTTTGATGATTTTTCATTTAAGCGTATAGTTAATGAGCCTAAAAGAAAAATTGGTAATTCAATGATAGATAAGCTAAGTGTCATAGCGTTAGATAAAAAGCTAAGCTTGTTTGAGGCTATTGATTTTATGGAGGGAAGCTCAGCTTCAATCACAGCACTTAAGGCTTTTAAGAGTATGATTATTTCCTTAGAGGCGTGCATTGAATCATCTAATCTTAAGGATTTAGTTGATATAGTAATTGAGGAAACTGGTTATTTAGAAATGCTAAAAAATGATATGGATACATATCATGATAGATATTCAAATCTAAAGGAATTTAGAACAGTTTTAAAGGAAGCTGATGAATTCTATGAAGGAACAAATAAAGACAAGCTGGAGCTATTATTACAGGATCTATCATTAAGGACTAATAATGATGATGAAAAGAATGATAAGGGTGTAATCCTATCTACATATCATCAGGTAAAGGGCTTAGAGTTTAATAATGTATTTATGGTAGCGATGGAAGAAGAAATATTTCCTTCCGTTAACTCTGTACTATCATCTGAATTAGAGGAGGAAAGACGAGTTTGCTATGTTGGTATAACAAGAGCTAAAAATAAGCTATATATTACTAACTGTAGATCACGCTTCCTATTTGGTTGTCATAGAGCCTTACAACCATCACGTTTTATTAAGGAAATGGATGCTGTACTATTTAAAAATATTACTAAAGGATATAGTGAGTTTGGTAGTCCATCTACTACACGTAGTAAGCTAGAGGTTTTTGATAGAACCAAGGAAAAGAGTGTGCCTCAAAGAGAAAAGCTTGAGTTTGCAGTTGGAGATAAAATAGCTCACAAGGCATTTGGTGATGGATTAGTAGTTGCAGTTAAGGGAGAGATAATATCTGTAGCCTTTAAGGCTCCATTTGGCATTAAGCATTTGATGGGGAACCATCCAGCCATTGCAAAAATTAATAGTTAAAAATAATAAAAGAGTAAAAATTTAATGACTTTTTGAAATAAATCGATGTATTCAAATATGAATGCATCGATTTTTTTTACTATAATATTAAAATACAATTTATATTTTCAAACTTAATTTTTTGATAAAAAGTTTTAAGATTTTGCCACTAAACTTGAAAATATGAGCAATATTTTTAATAATGTTGTAAAAATGCCGTTGCAAAGGCTATGCTAAATGGTTTTTGATTGCTTTAATTTTTTTGAGGTGATTAAAATGGAAAAAACTACTACAAAAACAAGAGTAAAGGTGGTAATTAAAGACAATTGTATAGGTAATTTGTTTAAATCAGTAAGACTGAGTAAAAATTTATCTAGATTTCAAGTAGCACAAGATGCGCAAATTAAACAAGAGACATATAGAAATATAGAAGATGGTAAGGTTATGCCTCAATTGCAAACAATAATTAATGTGTGCAGAGTATTACAAATTCCACAAAAGGTTCTGTTTGAACATGATTTGGAGTATATAGAATATGAGGATAATTAGTCTAGATGAATTTTTTTACTCGACAAAAAAACATTATTACTTTATTGATGGTCTTGCATTAAAAGAGAATAAACCCAAATATGAATTATTACATGAAATTGGAATAAGTGAT
>JAZNYN010000145.1:0-13815 GCA_045594405.1 Anaeroplasma sp. | reverse complement strand
ATATATTAAGCTTACTCTTAAACCTAAGGCAACTGTCCATTCAGCATCCTTAGAAGCACCACGAGAAACTATATGCTGTGCCTCAGCAAAATGTAGTGTTAAGGTGATTGCACCATAGATAAGTAAGAATGCCTCTAATCCAATTACTATACCAATATATGAAGTAAAGTTAATAAACATATTTAATATAAAGCCAAATAGTGTAATAGCTATTGCACCTAATGTAAATGCTAATAAAACTGTTCTAAATCTAGAACCAATTCTTATTACACCTGTACCAAATAAGAATAGCATTATACCAAATATAATAAATGTAGAGAATATTGCTATTGTGGCAACACCTGGGTAAAATGCCTCTATTTTAGCAGTTAATGCACCTAGGAATAAGCCCTCACATACAGCATATAAAACACTAAAGTATTTACTTAATCTTTCACTAAATCTACCTACTATTACTGAAACAAATCCAACAATAGATGAGATAAATAATAATACATAAAAGCCTGTAGAATTATTAAGTAGTATTTCTGGTAAATAGAATGAAACTAGTGCAGCAACTAATACCGCAATTACAAGCAGTAAGGCTGTTTTAGCTGTAACACCCTTATAGCTTGCACAATCTACATTGTCATAATAAGCCTCACCAGTTTGTATTTTTGAAAATAACGGACTAGCCATAACTCATCACTCCTTACATTGTTATTATATCACAGCAATAAACAAAATATTTATTTGCAAATGAAAATACACAAATTCACATAATGCCACATATTTAGAAGCTAAATGCAAATAATCCATCAGATTCCTCTGGATCTGCCTCTGGTAGATTACCAAATACTCTTAGATTATTAAACTCCTCAAATAGTGAGCTGTTAAGCTTAGTACGCTTAGAAACATCCTTCTTAGATGTAAACTTCTTTTCGTTTCTTCTTTGAACAATGTCCTCTGCAACTGATTCACCAAGCTTATCTATTGCAATAAATGGAAGACGTAGGTTACCATTTTCTACTTTAAATATAGTAGCATCACTCTTTTCAATATCAACAGGTAGGAACTTAATCTTACGAGCTGTCATTTCAAGTGCTACCTGTAGGGCAGTAATTAAATCCTCGTCCTTTGCAGTTTGGTTTGGTTTATTTTTTAGTTCCTCTATCTTCATAGAAATAGCAAGCTCACCACCCATAAAGGCATTAACATCATAAGCCTTTGCACGCTTAGAGAACCAAGCACTATAGAATAATGCAGGTGAATAAACCTTAAACCAAGCAATACGTAAAGCCATTAATACATACGCAGTAGCATGTGCTTTAGGGAACATGTATTGGATTTGCTCACATGACCAAATATACCATGCTGGTACATTTTTCTCGATCATAGCGTTCTTGTACTTAACCCATTTATCAGGCTGCTTAAATACTCTACCCTTACGTACAAACTCCATAATTTCAAATGCCATAAGTGGCTCAAGACCACTATATAGTAGGTAAACCATAATATCGTCACGACAACCAATAACATCCTTAAATTCAATCTTACCAAATTCCTGCTTAGCACCACCAACTAAATCCTGAGCGTTTGTTGCCCAAACACCAGTACCATGTGATAAGCCTGAAATCTTAACAAGCTGTGCAAAGGTACTAGGAGATGTTTCAACTAGCATTTGGCGTACAAAGTTAGTACCAAACTCTGGTACTGCATAGGATGCAACTGGTGTACCAATTTGTGACTCCTTAACATTAATAACATCAGTTGAATTAAATAGACGATAAACATTTCTATCATCTACAGGAATATCCTGAGGTGTAGTAAATGGGAAATCCTCCTGATGCTCCTTAACGTAATCCATAAAATACTTAATCATAGTAGGATCATCGTGTCCTAGTATATCAAGCTTTAATAAATTGTTTTCAAACGCATGATAATCGTAGTGCGTAGTTCTCCATGTTGCATCAGTATTATCAGCAGGATATTGTACTGGTGTAACATCATAAATATCTACGTAATGTGGAACTACAACAATACCACCTGGATGCTGACCTGTAGAGCGCTTAATGCCAATTAGGTATTTAGCGATACGCTCCATTTCACAAGATCTTAATGTGACCTCTCTTCTTTCACAATAGCCCTTAACATAGCCATACGCATTCTTTTCTGCAATAGTACCTACTGTACCACCACGGAAGGCATTTTCTGAACCAAATACCTCGCGTACATATTCATGGGCTATTGCTTGATATTCACCAGAGAAGTTAAGGTCAATATCAGGAACCTTATCACCATCAAAGCCTAGGAATGTTTCAAACGGAATATCATGTCCATCCTTTGCAAGCTTCTCACCACAAATAGGACACACCGCATCTGGTAGGTCATAACCAGAGTCTATTATATCTAGTGCGTTTTGAAGTTCTAATTCCTCAGCCTTAACACCATACTTTTGCTTTTCATCCTCAGTCATCTTAAATGTATGGAACTTACATTTCTTACAGCGATAATGAGGTGATAGTGGATTGATTTCAGTAATATCCATCATTGTTGCTACAAGTGATGAGCCTACTGAACCACGTGAGCCTACAAGGTAGCCATCATTTAATGACTTAACTACTAATAGGTGTGACATATAATAAACAGATGCATATCCATTAGAGATGATAGAATCTAGCTCACGCTTAATTCTAGCAGATACAATTGGATGTGGATTGCTGCCATATGTCTTTTCTACATTTTCAGTAACAATTCTTCTTACCTCATCTATAATTGAATCTACACCAATAATAGTATTTTTAAATTCATCATCCTTAGGGGCAAACATTTCCTTATGGAAGGCTCTAATCTTTTCACATGAATCAGCAATCTTATTTGTATTTTCTACTACTATTTCATATGCTAAATCCTTACCAATAAAATCAAACTCCTCAAGCATTTCGTTAGTTGTACGTAAATGCATAGAAGGTGCCTTCTTCTTGTTTAGTGGATGTACACCACCACCAATTTGTGGAGATGCAATCATAATATCACGATATTGCTTTAGGCTTGGACGTAGGTAGTGGCAATCAGATGTTGCAACTACTAGCTTACCAAGTTTCTTAGCAGTATCAATAATCTTAAAGATAATTTCCCTTAGTGAATCAACACCATACTCTAAATCATCATGAACCTGAGCATATGCTGAAAGTGGCTGAACCTCAATATAATCAAAGAAGCTCATCGCAGCCTCTAAATCCTCTTGAGTCTTATTTATTGCAGCTTCAAACACATCACCATTAGCACAGCCTGAACCAAGTAAAATACCATCACGATATTTTTCTATAACTGATTTTAAGGCTCTTGCATCACCATAGAAATGGTTAGTTAGGGCATCAGATAAAATCTTATACATATTCTTATAGCCCTCTTGTGTTTTAGCAATAATATTTAAATGACTTGGAATTACAAATTTCCAATGAACATTAGGATCAATTAATGAATTAATATCCTTATAGTTTGTAATACCCTTTTGATATAAATCATTTAGCATAGAGATAAAGCATAAAGCAGTAACTCGTGTATCATCAGATGCACGATGGTGGTGCTCTTGCTTAATCTTAAAGTGCTTAGCTAACGCCTTTAAATTAAACTTATTTGTAAATTCATTATAGCCGGCTCTAAATAGGTTTAGGGTATCAATTGCTGGTAATACCTCATATTCTAATCCAAGCTTTTTGATAGTATTATAAATGAAGCCAACGTCAAACCTAGCATTATGAGCAACTAGGACACAGCCCTTACAGAATTCTAAGAAGCGTGGTAATACCTCTTCGATTTTTGAGGCATTCTTTACCATTTCATTAGTAATGCTTGTTAGCTCTGTAATCTTTTCTGGAATAGATCTTTCTGGATTAACAAACTCCTCAAATTGAGAAATAATTCCACCTTGACTAACCTTATGGGCAGCAATTTCAATAATCCTATCATATTCCTGTGAAAGACCAGTTGTTTCAATATCGAATACTACATATGTTGCAGTCTTTAAATCTATATCTCTTTGATCAAATGCTATAAAGTATTTAGAGTCATCAACATAGCTTAGCTCAACACCATAAATAGGCTTAAAGTCTGGAAGCTTTTCTGCTGCATGAGCAATATCAGGAATTGCATATACACCATCATGGTCAGTAATTGCCATAGCCTTCCAGCCCCACTTAGCTGCAGTCTTAATATAATCCTCGGCATCAGTTAAGCCATCAAGCGTACTCATCTTAGAGTGAGCATGAAGCTCAACACGCTTAACAGGTGCATCATCTGAAACCTCTTCCTCCTTATGCTTGCCCATTACCTCGATGCTTGATGCATCTAAAATAACGTCCTTAGCATAATTATCATAAATTGCCTTACCAATGATTCTTAATTGAGTACCCTCTACTATATCATTTTCATAAAGCTCCTTTTCTGCAGGAGTCTTTAGCCATTTATTAACTACGATTGAATCTGTATCATCAGTAACCATAAGCTTACATAATGATGATTTAGTTTTAGGGAATGTTTTAATTTCCTTACCAAATACATATGCATTGATTAAGAAATTAGGAACACCCTGCTCATTTTCATATAAATTTAAATCATAAGAGGTTGATGGAATAGACTTAATATATGACTGAACCTCAGGGGCAAATATACCCTTTTTCTTGTAAGCCTTCTTTTGCTCCTCAATAGCCTTATTAATTCTACTAGCAGCTAAAGCCTCCTCTTGCTGTCTTCTTAGCTGCTCCTCCTTCTCACGCTCTAAAAGCTCAATTTGTCTTGCAATGCTCTTAGCCTCATCCTGCTTCATTTGAACAGCAACACCTAAGCCAAATAACGCAAACTCAGCCTCAATTGCCTCATTAAATGCTCCAACACCTAATGCATCATGAGCTACTAAGAAGGTAATATTATTACCAGATATTCTACAATCATCTAGGCTTAAAATTTTAAATCTAGGAGATTGAGCTATTAGCCTTGCTAATACCTCCTCTAGGTATTCTCTGTATTCATCAGTAGATAATAAATCATTCTTATAGCTTAAACGATAGTTAAGCTTTACCTCTAGTGGCTTAACTATATTGTATACACCCTTATATAAGGCCTTATATGAATCTAAGCTAATAGCATTATCAAGTAAAATAGATAATGTTAATACTCTTGTTTTTTTGTTTAAAACAAGCTCCTCAAGCTCAATAGAGTTAGCCTCATCTAAAATATTAAGTTTTTTAATTTCCTCTATAAATTTCATAAGCTACTCCTTTTAATTTAAGCTAAAAGGTAACTACACCTTTCTAGCAATATGTCTAAATGTAATATTAGAATAAAATACTGGAAGCATTAAGGCTACATATATCAACCAGTTGATATTAAACATAACCTCAAATATCATAACTAAAATAAAGATGACAGAATCTAAGCAGCATAGCTTAAATCTGATACCCTTTCCTATTCCAGGATTAGATAGGAACGAAAAGAAGAATGTCATTAATATTAGTCCAAAATAGTAAACCAATACTGTTGTTGTTCTATCAACAATAGAGATTGTAGAGAATGTAAAATTAGCATTATCAAATGCCTTTGTAAGTATTTCCTTAAATGCTATAATATCATTTACACTGCCCTTTGAAAGTAATTCTAGGTTAAAGCTCTTTAAGCTATCGTTTGTATAGTCATACTCTGATACCTTCATTCCAAAAAACATAATATTAATCTTAGTATCTGTAAATATTAATGTAACCTTTGAATCTATTGACTCTGCATCCTGTGGTGCATTTTCAAAAAAACAAATATTATAGTTAGTAGAGCTATATGATATAGGTGAGCCACTTAATGTATTAGCCTCTGCATCAAAGACAATATCATTATCCTCACCTATAACAATAGCCTGAATTATCTCTTCATTATCAATATTTGAAAAATAATCTGTATTATACTCTCTTACAGCACACGCTCCCACATATGCTACAAAAAATAAAAATATTAATAGAAAAACCTTAAATGACTTTTCTCTATAATGTAAAACTATATATTTTGGGTGACATAAGCAATCTTTTAACATTTCAAACATAATTACCACCTCGCATAAAAGTATTATACCAAATAAGGACTACTATTAAAAGTAAATAACAAAAAAATTAATAATAAATTATTAAGTAATAAAATTGAACTAACTCAAACAATAGTCTATAATATACTTAATATGAGAAAGAGTTGATGCTATGAATTTGATGACAAAGGATAAGCCATACAATACGCTTGATGCTTACTACAAAGCTAAATATGGTAAGAAGGTTGCAAAGATTGCCCTTAATGCTGGCTTTACCTGTCCAAACCGTGATGGTAAAAAAGGCTATGGTGGCTGCTTATATTGCTCTAGCCTAAAAAGCGGTGATTTTGCTGGTAATGTAAATTTATCAATCAGTGAGCAATTTAAAGAAATAAAAGCAATCATGGAGGGTAAATGGTCTAGCTTCTACTATATGCCATACCTACAGGCTGGAACTAACACCTATGCTGATATAGATACACTAAGAAGGGTTTATATGGAGGCTATAAGCATATACCCAGAGGAAACAATTGGAATCTCAATTGCTACCCGCTGTGACTGTCTATCAAAGGAGGTTATTAGCTTACTTGCGGAAATTAACAAAATAAAGCCTGTTCAAATTGAACTAGGCCTACAAAGCGCAAACGAGGAAACTAGACGCTATCTAAATATAGGCTATACAAATGATGAATTCATCGAGGCAGTAAGCTCCTTAAGAAGGCACAATATAGAGGTTGTTGTACATATCATTAATGGTCTTCCAAACGAAACCAACGAGGATATGCTAAATACAATTGATTTCGTTAATAAGCTAGATATTCAAGGAATCAAGCTCCATTGCCTACTTGTTCTTAAAAACACAAAGCTATATGAGGAATATCAGCAAAATAAATTTAAGCTTCAAGAACTAGATGAATATGTTGATATTTGTGTTGAGCAAATAACTCACCTAAAGGATAGCATCATCATTCATAGACTTGCTGCTGATGGTGCTGAGGATGATTTAGCAGCCCCACCTTGGAGCAGAAAAAAGCTTGTTATTATGAATGAGATTGATAAAAAACTAAGGGCCTTAAATAAATACCAAGGACAAGACTATAACAAAAAATAATCCCTAAGATTTATCTTAGGGACTTTTTTTATTCAGTTCTTAATGCTACTACAGGATCCTTAGTTGCTGCTGATCTAGCAGGAATTAAGCCTGAAATAACAGTTAATAAAATACTTATACCAATCATTAATAATGCTTGCTGTATAGGTAATGTCGCAATTGGATATACTCCAAAGCTTTCTCTAACAATAACACTTAATACTATAGAAATTACGTATGTAACTGCAATACCAAATATACCTGATAATAAACCGATGATAAATGTTTCTGCATTGAATAGATTTGTAACATCCTTCTTTCTACCACCTAAAGATCTAATAACACCGATTTCCTTAACTCTTTCTACAACAGATACATATGTTACGATCGCAATCATGAAGCATGATACAACTAATGCTAAGCATGTAAATGCGATTAATGCTGTAGTAATAATATCAATCAAGCTATTGATGATATTAATAATTACTGCAATACTATCTGTATATGTTACCTTAGTTCTTTCGCTAGCAAGAATAGTAATTACCTCACCATCATATCTAGTATAGGTAATATCCTCATCACTATTCCATCTATCTAAATGCTCAGTAATACCATCCTTAAGCTCGAAGTTAGTTGGATGAATCTTAATGTAGTTTGCAATATTTTTGCCACCTACAGCACAATCAGATAATGTATAGTATGTTCCGCTACCTAAGCCTAAAAATTGCATAATCATACCGCTTTGTGCATCAGTAGAGCCAATAAAGCCTGTTGCTTCCTTCATGCTATATGTACCATCCTCATTCTTAATAGATGATTGATAACTGAATTTGTAGTTAATACCAATAGGTACATCAATATATCTATCATCTGATTCATCTAGTGGAGTATTTGCACCAGCAATTTGAACCTTTTGTAGGCCAGAAATAATTTGCTTATTTTCACCCTCTAATGCTGAAATATATTTAGCTATCTCTGATTCCATTGATGATTCTAAAACCTTATTAGCAAATGCCTCAGTATAGAAGAAGCCATTAGACATACAGCCATATGAAATAGTCTCCTTTGGTTTAAGGATACCAGTAATAACTAGCTCAAAGCCTTCACCATCAATATCATCCTCGTTGTGAGTATACTTAAACGGATTAGCAGAAATTATCTCACCAGTAGCTGGATTTGTATTCATTGTATAGATATCATCATTTGGATACCAAACAAATTTCTTTCCTAAAATTTCTTCATAGGTGAAATTCTTTTTATCACTGTCTTTATCATATAAATCCTCATTAGCATATGCATATACAGAATTTAGGAATTGCTCTTGTGTATAGATACCTAATTGAGCAAGTAATAAATCTGTTAGCTTTTGGTCATGTGATAAAACAACCATAATTTCATTTTCCTTAGTTGCAACCTTACTACCAGCAACTAAATCATATTGACTTAAAATATAGCTCTCATCATTAGGTGCTTGCTGGAATACGTCAGTAAGTGATGTAACATATGAAGCATACTGTCCATACTCTGCCTCACTTAATACTGCTGTATAATTATTTCTTATTGCGGCAAGTGAAATATTCTTAGCTGTAGTATCATTATTGTTAACCTTAAAATCAGTATAGATATTATTGATAACCTCAATACCATAATCTAACGTTGTAGCTGCAATATATTTTTCATCAATGCTTAAAATATAATCAATATATGCCTTTGTAATATCATTTTTAACCTGCATTGCTGTTGCAGCCTCATTTGTATTTAATAATCTCTTGATAATTTTATCTACGTAGATTTTACCGTCCTCAATTTCTAAATACTCTAGCTTTTCTGAGCTTGACATACCATTCATCATTGCTGATAGGTCATATGATGTTTCACTAATTGTAATTGGGTTACCTGATAGCATATCATCCTGCATAGATTCAATATATCCTTGAATACCATTAGATACTGACAATACCGATGCAACACCAATAATACCAATAGAGCCTGCAATGCAAGTTAGCGTAGTTCTAGCTCGCTTTGAAAATAGGTTCTTAAATGAAAGCTTAAACGCTGTCCACCAGCTCATCTTAGCCTTTTCCTTCTTAGCCTTCTTAATTTTCTTGCTTGGGTTTCCCGCTTGAATTCTTGCAAGCTCTCTTGCTTCCTCTAAACCCTTTTCTTCAGCAAGTGCTAAAACCTCTTTTATTTCCTCTTCGTCAGTAAATGGATTAGAATCACTTTGTAGCTCACCATCTAGTAATGTAACAATACGAGTTGAATACTTTTGTGCTAAATCTGGATTATGGGTAACCATAATAACTAGCTTTTCTTTTGCAATCTCCTTGATAAGCTCCATGATTTGAACAGATGTAACTGTATCAAGCGCACCAGTTGGCTCATCAGCTAGTAGGATCTCTGGTTCATTAACTAATGCACGTGCTATTGCTACACGCTGGCATTGACCACCAGATAGCTGATTTGGATGCTTATAATATTGGCCCTCAAGACCAACCTTATCGATTGCAGCCTTAGCTCTTGCAATTCTTTCCTCCTTAGAAATACCTGCAATTGTTAAAGCAAGCTCAACATTTCCTAAAATAGTTTGGTGAGGTATAAGGTTATAGCTTTGGAAAATAAAGCCTACACGGTGGTTACGATAAACGTCCCAATCCGCATCTGTAAACTCCTTAGTACTTCTACCATTAATAAACAAGTCACCTGCTGAATACTTATCCAGACCACCAACTATATTAAGTAGGGTAGTTTTACCACAGCCAGATGGACCTAATACTGATACAAACTCATTTTTTCTAAACGAAAGATTTATACCCTTTAAAGCCTCTACTACAGTGTCGGCAACATAATAATCCTTCTTTATATTTTCTAATCTCAACATAATCTCATCTCCCAAAATATATTGTACTTTTAAATTATATCATTTTACTTTTTTGCATACAATAAATTTAACCATCTTACATATTTTAACATAATGTTAATTAACACAATTTATACATAACAAATTAATTGACTAATCCCCACCAATTCTAGTTTGAATTATACGCAATTATTGGTTGCTATAATAAAAGCATACTAACCCAAATGGTTAATATGCTTATTCTGGCCAATCCTCATTAGCTATAGAGTATTTACCATTAAATCTATTTTTATAAATATCCTCTGCTAAAAATGGACAGATTGGATATAATAGCTTAATAAACTTTAAAACCTGTGGCTTTGATAGTAGATTATTTTTATATTTACTAATAGTACCTATTAGCTTAAAAATATATTCACTATACCTCTTTTCATCTAACAGCCTATAACAATCCTTTGATAGGTTATAAATCTCTAAATCTATAACATTAGATGTGCTAGGCTCAGTTTCCATTAGGTGCTTATTTAGCATCTTAATAAAGTCATTATAATTATTTATTTGTGCAACATCAAAGATAAGGCTCTTATCTAATGGTGTAGATAAAACAAATAATCTAATGGCATCAGGACTATAAGTATCTAGGATTCTTCCAAAGTCTACATAATTATTATTTTTCTTGGAAAGCTCCCTGTTTGAGCCATCTAAAATACTAGATGTTATAATGATATTTTTAGGAGGCTCTAGGCTAATCCTACATTCGTTTTCAATAATAACCATAAATACAATATACATAAATAGGGTGCTTATAATTTCGCATTCCTTAATATACAGTGTATCTATTCCCTTCCATGCAATATATTCCTCAATTGCTTCCTTACTAAATATTGAGTATATAGAGCCAAGGTGATCATATATTAATGATAAAAATGGTGTGATACCCTCAATATACATACTATTGATAGTACCCTCCATTGTCGTACCCACAATATCACACTTATCAGATAGCTCGGGTCTAAGCTTAGCTGAAAAGGCATATGGTAGGAAGCTTGTAAGTGGAACTATTTTTTTCTCATCATTATCCTCTAAAAATGGGAACAACGCACCGAAGCTATCTAGCTGTGAAAGAAGGATGGTTGTGTTATTGTATTCAAGCTCAATTGAAGCCATATCAGACTCAACAAAGGCTTCAATAATTTTTTCCTTCCCCCCTATAATTGTACAATTTGTAATAAAGTCCGAATTAATCAAGGTGCCATTTTTTACAACATTGTTTATTTCAAGCCCCATATCTATTGCCAAGCCCTTATCATCATCATCTACTGATGGAATACCAATATAATATGGCTTATCATATAATAACGAAATATAAACTGGTATATCAGCACCAGTTAGTGGGTTTTTAGCATATAGCCCACTAAACACATATGGCTCATCATTAGCTGCCTCAAAAAAACGAAGAATAGCTGGAACCTGGTATGATGCCATATAGCTAGTAATATCAATATGGTTAGGATTAAGTAAAATAAATGCAACACCACCTAGATACTGTGGCTCATCCATTCTTAAATTAAGGCTCTCACCATTTGTAAGGCTAAGCTCAATTGATAAATATTCCTTAGGCATAAATTGATTAACTAAATCAAGCTTTGTATCCTCATCAATATTTAAGGCATTTATTTTCTTAGTTATATTAGGAATTAAATTCTTAATATCTAAATAAAATGATTTGATGGTATTAGCTGGAAGTGTAGCCGGCTTTGTAATATTATCATAAATCTTTTTATTCTTTTTATCATAATAGCATTTAACATCACCATATTTAATATAGCCTCTATCATACATATCAATAAATGCTTGTTGAAGAATAGAAAGATATTCATTATGCCTCATATCAATTTCCTTTTCTTCATTAATACCAACACCTAAGCCCTCAATTTGAGCTTTAAAGATATTCTTAAGTGAATCATCTATTGTATTAGAAAATCTCTTACTTTCAACAAAGGCAGTGTTAGAAAGTGAATTATAGCCTACTGGAAATAAAACATTTTTATATGTGAATCTTAAAAATCTAGCTTCAACATCAGCTGCTACTAATCTTCTTACATCACAATCAGAAAAGCCATGTGTATTAATTTTAGGAAATGTTGTAAATATATATCTTTTTTCTTTAATACGATTATTCTCTACAATAAAGCAGTTTTCCTTTTTCCAAGCCTCTATTTGGCTTTTATAATCCATCTTTCTCACCTACCCTTCATCCTTATTCAAAGAAATAAAAAGGCTGCTAAGCAGCCATTTTTTACTTTGTTAAACTTTCAATATAATCAACTAAGTTACCAACAGTTGCGATTGCATCTGCATTATCAGTGTCGATTTCAATACCGAATGTGTCTTCTAAATCCATAATAATTTGAACTGCATCAATACTATCAGCACCTAAATCTTCCTTTAGGTTAGCTTCACGAGTAACCTTATCAGCTTCAACACTAAGTTCTTGAAGAATAATTTCCTTTACCTTATCAAAAACAGACATAGTAATACCTCCTAATTTCTAGGTATATTATAACAAATAACTACATTTTTGTAAACAAATATTAACTTAATAGACAATAATAGCAATTTTGTCAGTCATCTATTCTTGCATAGAAAATTATATCTTCTTTTAACTCGTCTATCTTTGAGCTAGATATAGGCTTTGTAATATATACATTTCCTAAATTTTTTTCAATTAAGGATGCATCAATATATTGAGACTTTATTAGATATCTTGAAAATACATTTTTATTTCCATTACATCTATATTTATTATCTGGAATAAAATCCTGCTTATACCCGGAAAGCAATAGGCCTAAATCAAATACAATTGAATTTGCAGTAACAGGTCCTGCACCCTTACCATACATCATCTGAGATGCACATCCATCTCCAGAATAACGCACAATATTATATTCATAATCTACATTTGCAAGTAAATCAGATGCCTTTAGGATAACAGGCTCTACAAATAGATTTACACCATCACCATCAAAGCTTGATGATGCTATAAACTTAAGACGATAGCCTAAAAGCTCTACTACCTCAATTAATTCCTTATCTACATTTTTTATACCACTATGGTACACATTATCTAGGTTGATTTCTGATTCGTAGCATATCATTGATAATATCGCAATCTTACGAACCATATCAAGCCCCTCTAAATCCGCTGTCGGATCTGCCTCTGCAAAGCCCTTTTCCTGAGCTAATCTTAAAGCCTCATCAAAGCTTATCTTTTCATTGTGCATGCATGTTAAAATATAATTTGTTGTTCCATTTAATATACCATCAATACGATTGATATGATTAAATGAAGTGCTATTTAATAATGTGTGGACAATCGGAATACCACCACCAACGGCAGCCTCAAATAAAAGCTCGACCTTCTTTTCCTTTGCTATTTTTTGAAGCTCAACATAATGCTCAGCAATTACCTCCTTGTTAGCAGTGATAACATGCTTACGTGCCTCTAGTGCACGCTTGATATAATCATAGCTAACCCTAGCTCCCATCATTTCTATAACAACGTCAACATCCTTATCCTCTAGGATTGCCTCATAATCAGTTGTAAGTAGGCTCTTGTCGATGTTTTTATTTTCAACATTTCTAACTAAAACATACTTAACATTGATTTCATGCTCCTTAAAGATACTAACGTTTTGCTCCTCTAAAATCTTAAATACTGCTTTACCAACAGTACCTAAGCCTAATAACGCAACATTCATATTATTCTACTGCCACTAGCATTGCATCAATAACATTTTTCTTACGACGAAGCTCTGC
>JAZNYN010000144.1:0-3643 GCA_045594405.1 Anaeroplasma sp. | reverse complement strand
AGTATGCTAAATACTATGATTGATATTATTACTTATGCACTAGTAGCATTCACATGCTTAGCATTATTAGTTTCTTGTGTAATGATTGCAATTATTACATACGTATCTGTAATGGAAAGAATTAAAGAAATTGGTGTTATTAGATCATTAGGTGGTAGAAAGCAGGATGTATCACACCTATTCAATGCAGAAACATTTATCATTGGATTATTAAGTGGTGGTGTAGGTGTAGGTGTAACATGGTTGTTATCAACAATAGCTAACCTAATTGTTAACCATTTATCAGGCGGTTCAATAGCTGTTATAGCAAACCTAACTCCTTCTACAGCAATAATAATGATAATAATAAGCGTTGTGTTAACTACAATTTCAGGCTTAATTCCAGCTAAATCAGCTGCTAAGAAGGACCCTGTTGTTGCGTTAAGAACTGAATAAAATTATTTTTAGAACCATCGATTAAGGTGGTTCTTTTATATCTTGTTTAAATAAATATGGTATATTAAACACTGTTTTATTTGCCAAAAATCAAAAGTATCAAGAAGTATCACAAAAAAATATTTTTCAAATGATTGTGGTATATTTAGTAATAAAGAATTACGACTAAATTAATGTATGAATAATTTGAACTCCGATTGGAGTTCTTTTTATTATTGTTTATTCATATATTTCCTCGAGGGATTGTTATGAATTATGCAATAATATTAGCTGCTGGTAAAGGCAGCAGAATGAATACATCTATGGCTAAGGGGAGAGTTAAGCTTGTAGATATGCCTATGGTTGAGTATGTATATAACTCAGTTAAAAATGATAAAATTGATGAGGTTATTTGTGTTGTAGGATACAGAGCAAGCGATATAATAGAAATATTATCTGGTGGTGTAAGATATGTCATTCAAGATGTACTTGATGGTACTGGTGGAGCTGTAAGATGTGCACTTCCTTATATTGATGATGAAGGTTTTACCATTATTACAATGTGTGATTTACCACTTATAGATAACGAGATATATAATAATCTAGTTGAAAAGCATAATAAAGGTAATAATGATATAACTATGCTTACAATGATTGTTGACAATCCTAAGGGTTATGGAAGAGTTTTAGGTGGAAAGATAATAGAGGAATGCATGCTTGATGGAGAGGATTCTAACGAGGTATTCTCAGGAGTTATGTGTGTAAACAACTTGTTTTTAAAAAAAAATATTGATTTAATTAAAAACAACAATATCAAAAACGAATATTTTATTACAGATTTATTACGTTTTACATCAAAAGTAGGTAAGATGCTTGTTGATAAGGATAAGGGTATGGGTGTTAATGATATGCTATCCTTATATAACGCTTCTAATTATATTATTAATGAGAATATAAAAAAGCATTTATCTTTAGGAGTTAACATTATAGGAAGACCAATTATAGGTACAAAAGTGTATATTGCAAGTGGAACTACAATATTTGATAATTGTTTTATAACTGGAAATACTAGTATAGGTAGAGATTCAATTATTGGTCCATATTCGGTAATAGATAATTCTAGTATTGGTGCTAATAATAAAATAGTAGCTTCTCAAATTTACGATTCTTTAGTTTTAGATAATTGTAATATAGGCCCATATGCCCATATTAGAAATTATTCAACTATTAGCGGACATAATAGAATAGGTAATTTTGTGGAGGTTAAGAATAGTGCTATTGGAGAGTCTACTAAGGCTAGCCATTTATCATATATAGGTGATACAATATGTGGTAAAAATGTTAATTTTGGCTGTGGGTCTATTACAGTTAATTTTGATGGTGTTAATAAGCATAAGACTGTTATAGGTGATAATTCCTTCATTGGTTGTAATTCAAATTTGATTGCGCCTATAGAGATTAGTGAGGATGCATATATAGCTGCAGGCTCAACTATATATAAAAATGTTAATAAGGGAGATTTAGCTATAGCAAGAAGCTATCAGGTAAATAAGCCAGATTATTCTAGAAAAAAGAATGACTAGCCTTGTTATTTTAATCCTATTAATATAAAATTATTATAGGTGATTAAAATGAGTAAATTTTTAGATATAGTATTATTAAAAAACGTTGATATAGTAGAAAGTGATTTATCTAGTAGTTTATATTTATCTTATGATAATATTTCAGCATTACGTAAGGAATACATGGATGTATTAAATGTGCTTAAGATATATAATTCTTATGAAATTATTGATACTAATAATAAGGAATTATCAGAAGGGTACGATGAAGAAAAATACATTGTTAATGTAGGTAATAAACTATTATTTATTAGAATAGTTACTACATTCAACACGCTATATGATTTATTAGTATATACAATTGATGATATAGAAAAAATAAAAAGAATTTTCTTCAGTGATAAACAGTTTGTTATGACTGATGAAATTTTAAAGAAGCTAGAAGGCACTAAAGCAAGAGTTCTTTTAGATTTATCAAAGGATGGATATTTCTTTATTAATGCAAATGAAGCATTTTATAATTTGATTAAGTTTGAAGATTGGGACTATAAGAATAAGCATCAAAATCAGCTTAAGCAAAGAATGGATGATATTGATTTAATAAGAAATAATAAGGTTATCTTATATAGAATAGATGATACAAAGGTAGAGCTAGAATATGATATTGAATATATTGATGAAAAAATAGCTGTACTTAAGGAGAAGTAGGATATGATGCGTTTAGATAAGATGCTTGCTCATGCTGGGTTTGGTTCACGTAAAGAGGTTAAAGAATATATAAGAAAGGGTTATGTTTTGGTAAATGGTGAGGTTATTACTAATGATGACTATAAGGTTGATGAGGTTAACGATGAGGTAGTCATTGCTGATAATAACGTATGTTATGAAAAAATGATCTATATTCTACTTAATAAACCAGATGGATATGTAAGTGCAACCTATGACAATTATGATCCAACCGTTTTAGATTTAATTGATGGATATGAAAAAAGAAATATATTCCCTGTAGGTAGATTAGATAAGGATACAGTTGGTTTGTTATTAATCACAAATGATGGTGAGCTAGCTCATAGACTATTATCACCAAAAAACCATGTAGACAAAAAGTATTATCTAAGATATGATGGGAAGATCCCAAAAAACATCCAAGAGCAATTTGAATCAGGAATTATATTAGATGATGGTTATACTTGTATGCCAGCTAAATTTATAGATTTAGGTAATAATGAAGCACATATAATTATCAAAGAAGGTAAGTATCATCAGGTGAAAAGAATGATGCAAAGTGTTGGCTGTGAGGTAACTTTTTTACAAAGAATTGAGTTTGGACCATTAGTGCTTGATAAAAATATAAGTGAAGGTGAATATAGAAGTCTTAGTGAATCTGAACTTCAAGCGCTAAAGGCTATATAAATTACTGCCGAAGATGACAGTATTTTTTATGAAAAATTTTTTAAAATATTGTTGACTTATAATATTTCGAGTGCTATAATGTAGAAGCGCGTGTTTGAAATGACTACGTGCAAACCAAAATTGGTCTTTGAAAACTATATATGACGAACGATAAGACGTATATAAGAAATGAACAAACAATTCTTATAAGATAAGAATGAGCAAAAGGAAACAAAAAACAAAAACATAAATTTATGGAGAGTTTGATCCTGGCT
>JAZNYN010000143.1:0-20589 GCA_045594405.1 Anaeroplasma sp. | reverse complement strand
AGTTCATAAAATTACCTCCAAGATAAAATTAATTAAATCTCTGTTTCATTGTCCCTTTATATTATATTATCATTAGAATAAAATAAAGAAAATACAAAATAGTTACTTTTTTACAAAAAAATAGGGGATTTATTTTAAAAGTAATCCCCACTTAATATTTTATATTCTATGTAGTCTTGAAAACCCTATAAGCTTTTCTAAATATGTTAGCATAATCTTATCATCCTGCTGCCATATTCTATTATCACCAATCGTTAAAAAACCTATCATTCCAAAAGGCTTTTCACCAAAATACACCTTTTTTATTAAAACAGATTCGATGTTATTTGATAAAAAGTCCATAATAATTGGACCACGTTCACCTGTGTATTTACTCAGGTTACTAAATTCTATTAGCTTTTGGTCTCCAAAGAATTGCTCAGCCTGAACAATAGTTCTAGGATCTAATCTTATAGATCCCCTAGCCTTTGATGTTATCATTCTTCCAGTAGTGTCAACATAAAATGCTAAATTTAAATATAGCTCCTTTTGAAGAATTGCTAAGCTTTCCTCTATAGACTTATCAATTTTTTTGTTGAATAGAAATATCGATGAAATGTGATCCATTACAGCTGGAACGTTCAGCTTATTGATATCAAGTATATCAATATTATTATGCATTTCTTCATTGTAAATTACATAGCAGTTTCTACCCTTTGATTTTCCCCTATATAGAGCCTTATCTGCCTTAATAAACAACTGGTCATATTCACGAGAATCTCTAGAGAATGTTGAGGTACCTACTGTTGCAGTTACATCAAATGCTATTTCTCCAATATAATAATTACGTCTTACAACTTTTTCAGAATTATACAGCTCATGAAAATATTGTTTAATATCATCAAATCTATGGGTCTTTAGGTTGATAAGTAAAAACTCATCACCACCAAAACGTCCTACTACGCCAACTGGTGCTATGTATTCTCTTATAGACATACCAAACTGCTTTAACAATTGATCGCCAACTGAGTGCCCATACTTATCGTTAACTAGCTTAAAATTATCTAGGTCTAGTATCGCCATAGTAAAAGGTATGTTATTTCCTATAAGATAATGAATATATCTTAATATGTGACGTCTTGAAATAGTTCCAGTCAATTCATCCATAAATTCCTCTTGCTGCTTAGAATTAACTAAAAATGGATCAGCATCAATTCTTTCTAAAAATGTCATATATACACCTCCATTCGCAACATTAACAATAAAAATAAAAGATTATCCCTAATTACCTTAATTTTAGCATATTAATGCGTGAATTAAAATACATATTTACCTTTTTGAAACATTATTTAGGTAGAAAATACTATAGAAATAACCAACCAATCTTGTTTTATCAACAATGCTATAAGCCTCATGAATATCATACCATTTATATGAATCAATTTCGTAATTAGGATTAATATCTTCATTATCTACAACACATAAAAAATTAAATATTAACGCATTTGACTTTGGCCAATATTTACTTTCTTGAAAGCAAATACTAATAGGTGTAAGTCCGACCTCTTCCTTAAGTTCACGATAAACAGCCTCCTCGGCAGCCTCACCCTTATTAATATAGCCTGCAACTAAAATATCACGTTCACGACCATATTGCTTAATTAATAGTGTTTTTGTTAAATCCTTATTCACGACAACCATACTTACTGCAGATGAATAAATAGGAAATCTATAATCATTACAGTTTGGACAAAATGGAACTATACCCTCATGCTCATGATTTTTTTCTTTTAGCTTTGCTCCACACTCGATACAATATTTCATAATTATACTCATCCTTTCAAAAAAATAATCTAGAAAGGTTGGATACAATCCAACCCTTATTGTTCTTGCCTATTATACTTCTTTTCCGCAATTGCTGCAGAAATTTGAATCAGCATCAATTGAAGCACCACAATGCTTACAATAGATTTTAGGTTCAGTAAAACCATCAATCATGAAAAGACTACCTTCATCGGCATTAAATCCATTGATAGCAAGACCGATACCTACTATTCCAACAATAATACCAATAAAACCAACAATTTTAAATATTAACAACTGTTTAGGCTTATTATTCCCCATATAAACCTTGTATAATTAGGTTTTGGAACGCTAGGCTCAAATGAATTAATCCCTTTGTAAAATATAGAATCATATAAAATAAAATCCCCCATTACTATTATACCATAGCCTTCTAAAATATCAAACAAAGAGCTATATGACACTGTTTTTACTATAAAACATATAAAAAAACTCTAATTTAAAATTAGAGTTACAAAATCAAAGATGGTGCCCGAAACAGGAATCGAACCTGCACTCCCTGGGAACTAGATTCTAAGTCTAGCGCGTCTGCCAGTTCCGCCATTCGGGCATGTATATTAAGCAATTTCATTTTCAAATTGCATTATTAATTATATTAAAAAGGAATATAAAAGTCAACAATAAATTATAATAATTTTAACTTTTTTATTAATATAATTAAGATATTTAAGGGCTATCATTTTTTATTGATATGATAGCCCTTTAAATTATTATAATTTAAACTTATCAAATGATGGAAGCTTCTTGCCTTCGTAATCGAATAAACATTGATTAGCCCATTCGTTTCTTGTAGACTTACCTTCCTCATGAATATACTTTTGACCAGCTTCAGATGCCCAGCAAATGTTTGGACCAGGAATCCATAAAGGCTCCCAATAGAATACACCTGCTAAATCATTTTCCTTAGCTAATCTTAAGAACTCCTCAATAAATTGAGCTTGTCCTTCAGGAGTTAATGGATATGGTTGGTGGAAATCAAAGTTTTCATTAACAACTAATTGTACAATACCATTATTATTCTTAATGTAATCCTCTAATGTAAAGCCATAGCCTAATTCCATTGCCATCACTGGCTTACCAAATTCCTTCTTACACATATTCATGTTTGCAAAGAATTGCTCAAAAGTACCATGCCAATATGGATAGTAAGATGCACCAATAATATCGAATTGAACATCATACTTTCTTAGGTTATCAAAATATTCATAATAAACATTTTGATCATAGCTTCTTTCTAGGTGAATAATAGTTTGAATTTCTGGATATACAGACTTAGCTGCAGCAAGACCAGCCTTTAATAGCTTAGTTAGGTTTTCGTAGTTAGTACGTGGTTGACCCTCACCTTGCTCCATTAATCTACCTACTGGCCAGCACATACCATTAGTAATTTCATTACCAATTTGAACGTGTGAACAATCAATACCTTCAGCCTTAGCACGAGATAAAACCTCTGTAGTAAACTTACCAATTTCAGCTGCTAGCTCATCAACACCAAGGCCAACCCAAGCCTTTGGAGTCATCTGCTTTCCTGGGTCTGCCCAGAAATCTGAATAGTGGAAATCAGGAACAATCTTATAGCCCTTAGCTTGAACAAGCTTTGCAAATTCAATAAATTGATTTACATCACTTGTACCACCTAAATATGGATTACCATTTTCATCATATGGATTATTCCATATTCTAACACGCATATACTTAACGCCATTTTTTACAAATTCATCTAATGGTTGAATTTCCTTACCATCAGCATAATATTTAGCATTTGCTTCTTTTTCTTCATAATATGTTGATACATCAATACCTAAAATCATTACATATGACCTCTCTTATGATCTTCCATTGTTAATGGTTCATTATCCTCATTAAAGCTAGTTACTCTCTTCTTTAATGCTCTATATCTGAACTTAGCTTGTTCATTAAGCTTTAATACTGCTTCTTCGTTACCAACGAAGCCACAGCGTAAACAATAATATTCCTTCTTATCTCCATCAAAGAACATATCCATATCGATATCTCTTACGAAGCATGCAGGACAACGGAAATTTAGTTTGCCTTTTGTAGAGTTAGACATGTCTTAATTCCTCCTTCAGATACAGTTTTCTTTAATGATAAATGATATACTGGTGAGAATGCAATACCCTCTTCAGCCTCATATACATCAGCATCACCAGACATTAATACCTTTGTATTAACGTTTGGAATGTTAACATATGCAACCTTAGCATTCTTCTTAGATACCTTTCTACCTAAATAGCTGTAATTCATTTGTTCATCATCAACACCTAATGTTAATGCAGTCATATCAGCTTGGTATTCAGTTGTACCAAAGCCTGCTGTAATATATTCATTAAATGTAACTTCCTTGCCATTTAAATCATTTAAAATATTTCTTTCAATAATGATTTCACCTGTACCCTCAACAAGTGTAAATACTGATTGAATATCTACAGATAAATCACCTAAATTAACTGTAACAGGGTTAGCAGTAACTACTACCTTATTACCAATCTTTTCATGCTTAGCTAATGTTCTACATAAGCTTAGGTCAACCTCATGACCATTATAGCTTACCTTACAAGACTTTAATGTACCTGCACCTGCATAGTGTGTAAAGTAGCCTGCACGATAGTTAGCTTGAATTAAATATGGATGTGATGCGTCATATACATTATCTGTACCAATACCACATTCTTGTGGAATTCTAGCAACGTATGGTCTTAAATCAATCATTGCACCACCTTGGTTGAAGTCTAAGCAGAATCTGAAATATGGGTCAGCATACCAAAATAATTGCTTATTGCTACCATAAAGAATATCCTTCCATAAAGCACATTCAGCAGTTGAATAGTTAGGATGAATCTCTCTATAGAAATCAGCAAACTCAGCCATTGTCATATCAATTAGCTCGCCCTTTTCCTTTAATAAACCATAGTATTTCATACCATCGTCATATGATTGAGCAAGTAATTCATAAGGGCATTCCCATCTACCGTTTCTATTTAACCATCCTGGTCCAACAAACATCATATTATAAGCATAGCCATCATTATACTTAGCTAGATGTCTATATTGGTCTACAAGGTTATATAAATATGGATATTCAATGTGTCCATTATCATCATAATAAATCATACCACGTAATACGTTTTGTGGATGTGTACCAAAGTTTGAACCATTACCGTCGAAGCAAGCAAGTAGGTCTCTTGATAAGTGAGGAATAGCTACAATTCCTGAATCATCTGCCTCGTTCATTGCAGGACAATGTGAATTAACCTTTGAAGGAATCCATGGATTCCAGCATCCGCCGTCCATGAATGTGTACCATGAATTGTTACATGTGTGGAATGCCTTTGGACCCTCCTCCCAGCATGTAGCGATAGCACACTTAACTGTTGGATACTTTGCCTTGATATAGTTGATTGAATATGCATCTAGAAAATAGCTACCTGTTGACTCTGGATAAAAGCCAAACTTTTCATAGAACATACCAAACACATCATCAATAATTTCTTCCTTTTGTCGATCAGAAAACATCCAAATACAGAAATCCTCAGTCTTATACTTTGCCTTAAATTCCTTACAAGGCAATCCAAGTAATGAAAGACCAATTTCATCCCCATACTTCTCATGATCCTCCTTAGCTAATCTTATAATCTCGTCTGAAAATAAAGATGCATAAGTGATTTGAATAGTTGTCTTTAACCCATACTTATGTGCAGATGCTTGTTGAAACTTAAAGATTTCTAAAGACTCATCCTGAACATCTGCAGCCTTACCAAGAGCTTTTTCAGCATATTCTGGTGAAAGTTCTGGTCTGTGAATAATATTAACTACAAACTTATTTTTCATTTCTTTTCCCCAATTCTTGTATTTTAACCGTTTAAAGTCACTTTAATTTTAATCGATAAAAATACAATAGTCAATTAATCATTTTTGTATTTCTCACTTAAAACGTTTACATAGTAAAAATCAAAATTTAGGTATTAAAAAAATTAGGAAACTAACGTCTCCTAATTACTCTCATTTTAGCACTATGTGCACGATTATTTTCCTCTAATTCCTTATCGCTTGGAAGAATTGGCTTTCTTGTAATTAATTCATATGGTGCTACCTCAGTTACTATAATCGGTAATCCCTCTGGAATCTCAATTGTAGACCTTTCCTTAAATACATTCTTGCAAATTCTATCCTCAAGTGAATGGAATGTGATAACCACTGCATAGCCATCAGGATTTAGCATATCAAGTGCATCATTTATTGATACCTCAAAAACCCTAAGCTCATCATTTACTGCTATTCTTAATGCTTGAAATGCCTGCTTAGCTGGATGTCCCTTTTGTCTTAATACCTTTTGAGGTAGTGCTGACTTAATAACTGATACAAGCTCGAAGGTTCTCTCAATTGGCTTTATAGCTCTATTTCTTTCAATAGCTCTTGCGATTTGCTTTGAGAATGGATCCTCACCATATCTAAATAAAACCCTAACAATTTCCTCATAGCTCCATTCATTTACAATATTATATGCAGAAAGCTTAGCATCCTGATTCATTCTCATATCAAGTGGTGCATCATAATTGTAAGAAAAGCCTCGCTCTGGAATATCAAATTGAAATGAAGAAACACCTAAATCATAGATTATACCATCTATATGCTCTACACCTAGTTTATTAAGCTCCTTTTTGACATCAACAAAGTTAGCCTTAACGAATGTATAATTAGAGCCTATTTTATCTAATCTTTCCTTGCTTCTTTCAAATGCATAATCATCCTGGTCGAAACAATATAAATGACCTGTTGTTAGCTTAGATAGGATTAATGATGAATGCCCTCCTCCACCAGTTGTAGCATCAACATATATTCCGTCAGGCTTAATATTTAAATGTTCTACTGCTTCATCTAAAAGCACTGTCTTATGAATGTATTCCATCTTTGATCTCCTTAAGCTTTCTTAATACTAAAAGCTCCCTTTCAGTCCAAGGTATCATTTTAGTGTCATTATTCTTTAATATCTTTTCATTTATCTCAATAGCATCAGCAATTGATATAGTTATATATCTATAGCCATATTCTTTTTCATCTTCAGTAAACTCTGGTGCATTACCATTATCAATTACATTTACAAGATAGTAATATGATGTATGATCAAATAATTCATTTTCATCAAACGTAGATTTTCTAATTTCTCTTGTAGTCGCAAACAGCTCAATTGAATTAATATCAACATCTAGCCCAGTTTCCTCCTTAAGCTCACGAATCATGCACTCCTTTGGTGTTTCACCATTTTCTACTCCACCACCTGGAAACTTCACCTCACCATATTTATCGCTTTTAATGGCAATTAGCTTACCATCAATAAAGCTAATAGCACGGGCAGCACTACGTATTTGCTTTTGAGTGCAGCTATCATAATTCTTCTTATCTAAAACGAACTCATAAACCATACAAATCACCAATCATATTTTATCACATACAAATAGAAAATTCACTATAAATAGAAAATAGACACCCAAGGCGTCTATTTCTATCAGTAATATTTCGTTATTATTCTTCTGTCTTTTCAGCCTTTGGAGTAACAACTTGCTTACCCTTATAGAAACCACAGTTTGAACAAACTCTATGAGCTAAAGTTAATTCACCACAGTTAGGACAAGTGATCATTCCTGGAACTGATAAAGCTTGATGAGAGCGTCTAACTCTCTTCTTCATCTTAGATGTACGACGAAAAGGTACTGCCATGCAAAACACCTCCTACAATAAATCCTTTAATGAAGCAAAGGCAGGATTAATGTATTCTTCCTCCTCTTCAATTTCTTCTTCCTCTACATCGGCATAAAACTCTTCCTCTAAAGAATAGCTCATAGGCTTAGCAATTAAAATGTTAGTTAAAACTGCTTCCTTAGTATCTAAAGTTTGTCCGTCAATGAAAAAGGCATCATCAATTGAATCATCAGTAGTATATATTTCCTCTGCATCTGTTTCAATTGTATAAGAAACCTCCTTTAGTGATATAGAGTCAACTAATGTAAGCTCTATTGAAATAGAAAGCTTTAATAGAAATGTATCTATTCCTCTTTCCTTTAATAGGGCTTCAACGTGACAAGGCTTAGAAGATATAATATCTTCAAATCCATCTAAATCAGCACTTAGGTCTAATTCTTCAGTAAACCTATGTGGCATTTGAAGCTTTCTTATTTGAGCCAAAGTAAATCTCATAAAAATCACCTCAGCATTTCAATTATATTTTTTTTATACAACAATGTCAAGCAAAATGTGACATTGAATATAATAAATAATAAATTATTTATAGTATTATTCGAATCTTAATTCAAAATCAATTAATTCACTATAGAATTCATCCTCATGCGAAACAATAATAACACTACCAGGAAATCTTTCTATTGATTCATAAAGCTCCAGCTTAGATTGAATATCTAGGTGGTTAGTAGGCTCATCGAATATCAAAACATTAGATTTTTTCATTGTCATCAAGGCTAGCCTAACCTTTGTTTGCTGACCACCTGATAGCTCTGATAATGGTCTTATAGCCATATCACCCTTTATACCTGCAGTAGCTAATATGCTTCTTAGCTCACCATCAGTTTTATCATGATAAAAATATCTTAGGTAATTGATTGCATTAACATTAGGTGAAAAGCTTTCCTCCTGAGCAAAGTAATTTAAATCTGCAGATGGATTCCATTTGTATTCACCACTGATAGGCTCCAAAACTCCTACTATCGTTTTTAATAGCGTAGACTTACCAATACCATTTCTTCCTATTACTGCAATCCTTTGATTATGCTTAAGTAAGAAATCTAAATTTTCTAATACAACCTTATTAGGATAGCCTATAGTAAGCCCCTTAAGCTTTAAAACCTCGGCTCCAAGCTCCTTAGAAAATGGGAAGGTTAAATGCATAGGATCATGGTTTTTAGGCTTTTCTAGGCGTTGTATGCGCTCTAGCATCTTTCTTCTTGATTGAGCCTGCTTAGTTGTAGAAGCACGAACTATATTCTTTTGAATAAACTGCTCAGTATTTTTGATAAACCTTTGCTGGCTTTCATAGGCCTTGCGATAATTATCATCTCTTATCATTCTTTCCTTAAGATATAAATCATATCCCATATTGTAATGAATAAGGCTTTTGTTATCTAAGCACCAAACACCTCTTGCGATGCTTCTAATAAAGCCCTCATCATGAGAGATAACTAGAAATGCCTTTTCAAAGGAGTTAAGATATTTGCTAAGCCATTCAATATGCTCAACATCTAAAAAGTTAGTAGGCTCATCCATCAATAAAACGTCTGGTGCATCTAATAAAAGCTTTGCTAAATACACCTTCGCTCGTGTACCACCAGATAGGCTCTTAAGCTTAGTATTTAAATCATATTCATTTAAGCCTAAGCCATTAATCATATTACCAAGTGTAGAATTCATTTGATAAAAGCCTAGCTTTTCAAGCTCCTCTTGAATTGATTGAGCAAAGCTTAAATATTTATCATATTCATACTCTGGGCATGTACAAAGCATTTCATAGTATTCATTCATCTTCTTTTCCTTTGCTAATAGTGGAAGAAAGGTTTCTGTTAAATACTCATTAATAGTAACATCAGTCTTAACCCTAAGATGTTGATCAAGGTATCCATAGGTTACATTATTAATCCAGGTAATCCTACCAGCATCAGGAATAAGATTGCGAGCTATTAAATTCATAAATGTAGACTTTCCTGTACCATTATCACCAACTAGAACTAAATGCTCCTTAGGATTAATTTTAAAGCTTACATTATTAAATAGCTCAGTATCCGTATATTTAAATTTTAAGCCCTCTACATCTAATATAGCCATATGGATTCTCCCTTCTATCAAGATAAAGCCTAGCTTTTGCTAGGCCTTATAATTAGTTTAATTCTTTATTATGCTTATTGATTAATGCAATGAATTCATCAACAGTAACTGTGATTTGTTCTTGTGTACCATGCTTACGATAAGTAACTAGATTATTATTCTTTTCGTTATCACCAATAACTAAGGCATAAGGAATCTTTTGAGTTTGAGATTCTCTAATCTTATAGCCTAGCTTTTCATCACGATAATCAACCTCAAAGCGGATTGAGTTATCTAAGAAGATTTGTTCAAGCTTTTGACAGTATTCCTTATGATATTCCATATTTACAGGAATAATCTTACATTGAACTGGTGCTAGCCATGTAGGGAATAAACCAGCATAATGCTCAGTGATGATACCGATAAATCTTTCTAATGAGCCAAATAAAGCTCTATGTACCATAACTGGGCGCTTCTTAGAGCCATCCTCAGCTACATAAGTTAAATCAAATCTTTCAGGTAAATTCATATCTAATTGAATAGTACCACATTGCCAAATTCTATTCATTGAGTCCTTTAGCTTAAAGTCTAGCTTAGGACCATAGAATGCACCATCACCAGGGTTAAGCTTATAATCAAAGCCTGCCTTAGTACATGCATCTGCAAGAGCCTTTTCAGCAATATCCCAAGTTCTAATTTCACCAATAAACTTATCCTCAGGTCTTGTAGAAAGCTCAATATGAAAGTTAAGGTTAAATACGCTAT
This sequence comes from Anaeroplasma sp., assembly GCA_045594405.1. Taxonomy (GTDB): domain Bacteria; phylum Bacillota_I; class Bacilli_A; order Acholeplasmatales; family Anaeroplasmataceae; genus Anaeroplasma. The sequence goes on along the minus strand of JAZNYN010000143.1, from coordinate 10,155 downwards.
AAACCTTCTTATATAATGAAATGATATTTGCGATTTCATCACAGATTTGATCCTCTGTCATAAATACGTGAGCATCATCCTGAGTGAATGTACGAACACGGAATAAGCCGTTTAACGCACCAGAAGCCTCATGTCTATGAACTAAACCAAGCTCACCTAAGCGTAATGGGAATTCTCTATATGAGTGAATTGAATTCTTATATACAAGCATACCACCTGGACAGTTCATTGGCTTAATTGCAAATTCGTTTTCATCGATAGTTGATGTATACATGTTTTCCTTATAGTTGAACCAGTGACCAGAAGTTTCCCATAGCTCTCTATTTAGCATAATAGGAGTTTGAATGAATTGATATCCATGCTTAGTATGAATATCAGTCCAGAAGTTAACTAGGTTGTTCTTAAGTGTCATACCCTTTGGTAGCCAGAATGGGAAGCCTGGACCAAAATCAGAAACCATAAATAAGCCTAAATCCTTACCAAGCTTTCTGTGGTCTCTTTTCTTTCTTTCCTCAAGGTTAATTAAATGCTGCTCTAATTCCTCAGCTGTAAACCAGCAAGTACCATAAATACGAGTTAGCATTTCATTATCGGAATCGCCTCTCCAATATGCACCTGCAACATTTAATAACTTAAAGTTCTTTAAAGCACCTGTACCAAGAACATGTGGACCACGACAAACATCTGCATAGTCAGCCTGCTCATAAACTGTTACATAGTCATCCTCTACAGCATCAATTAGCTCACACTTAAATTCATCATGACTAAATTTAGCCTTTGCCTCTTCCTTAGTCATTTTATAATTATTGATAGAAATACCATCCTTTACAAGCTTCTTCATTTCAGCCTCAATCTTTGGTAAATCCTCAATCTTTACCTGTTGAGGAACACTAAAGTCATAATAGAAGCCCTCTTCAATTGAAGGACCTACACCAAACTTAGTTCCTGGGTATAGTCTTTGCATAGCATGTGCAAGTAGGTGAGCACAAGAGTGATTTAAAACCTCAAACGCTCTTGGGTCCTCTTGAGTAATAAGCTCAAGTGTACAATCCTCATTTAGTGGACTCTTTAGGTCAACAATTTCACCATTAACTAATGCACATACACACTTCTTAGCTAAAGATGATGATAGCTCCTTTGCAAACTCAATAACTAGCTTGCCATTTTCAAATTCCTTAACAGAACCATCCTTTAAAGTAATCTTAATCATAATTTTTTCCTCCTAATAAATAAAAAAAATCGTCCTTCTTACAAAGGACGATTGAACAATCGCGGTACCACCTTAATTCTAGATTTCTCTAGCACCTCAAAGCCCTTAACGCGGGATACGGAATAGTATTAGCCACCATTCATCTCAAAAGGGAGTAACTATTAAGCATCCATAAGCATTTTCACCAGCCATGCTCTCTCTTAAAAAGACCTCTTAATAATCATGTCCTTTATCATCGACTAAAATAATTATACTCTTTCTTTTCTAATTATGCAATAATTATCTTCTATAAGTTTGTCCATCATTCATATCAACGTAGATTACTAAGCTTGTTAATCTATTTAAAATTCTTTCAGATTTAAGCTTATCAATAGAATCTCTTGATAATATTAATGTTTCTACATATTCAGTAGGCTTTAAATTAGATGAAACAAACAACGGCTTACCCTCCATTAATCTATAATTAATTACAGGACCAAGTATTTCATCTCTTACCCATTCAGTCATCTTTTCACTACCTAAATCATCTAGCATTAATACATCAACAGATTTTAATGTGTTAAGTAGCTCATCAAATCTAGGTGTTCCAATAGCACTTTTTAAATCTACAACTAAATCAGGGAAATAAATTAGCAAGCAGCCAATATTTCTCTTAGCTAGCTCATTAGCTATACATGCAAGAGTGAATGTTTTACCCTTTGCAAATGAGCCTGCTAAATATAGACCCTTACATTCCTCTTTATTGTCCATTGTAGTAATAAATTCAGAAATATATTTGTAGATTCTTCTTCTTGAATCACTATCTGGATTGAAGGCCTGTAAATCAGCATCTAAAACCTTTTTAGGAAGATATAGAGTCTTAATTAGGCTATCCTTCTTATTTTGTAAATCGAATTCCTTCTTATATTTACAAGGTCTTAAAACAAATGCATCATCCTCATATACAGTAGCATAGCCAGGATTAGTATTAACACATGCACCTAATGCCTTACATCTTCTACAGCTTTCCTTTTCCTCTAAAAGAATAGCAAAGTCGTTAGCATTTTCTATATTAACATTATATTCAGGAAGCTTAGCTTGAATTTCCTTTACAAAATCCTTTGAAGCCTCATTGCTTTTAAAATCAAAATTCATCATAATGTTTCAAACCCCTCAAAGCCAGTCTTCGTAGTGTTCTTTTCCTTAGTATCTTCCTTATCCTTAAAATCAGTCACATATTTAATGGCAGCCTCTGTAGAAAATATACCATCCTTAATCCAGCTTAATGATACCTTCTTAAAATAATTAAATGCAGGCACCACACCACCATTAGCGTTAGTAACCTTAACAATCATCGCATTAAGCACACCACGAGGTAGATCAATGCTTGAATATACCTCTAGGATTGTATCCATATACTTATCCTCAAAATTAGGACATAGCTCACTTAAGAATTCCTTAGGTGAGGCGTTTTCTAAGAAGTTTATTATATCCTCATCGTATACTAGCTTAGATGCATCTACAGTTGTAATAAGCTTAGGTGCATCCATGTTTCTCTTATATCTAAAATAAATATTCGCCTTTTTCTTTAGCTGACGATAATCAAACAGCTGATTCTTATTTATTGAGTCATGATAAAGATTTACCATCTCAATCTCATCAAATAAATACACAAATGCTAAATTAGCAATTTGATCCTTAAATGTTTGTGTAACACCTGTTTCTAAGAAATCCTTATTAATTTCACGTAAGAACTTATCCATGTCAAATTTAGTGTTGTTAACCTTAAACTTTTCAGGCTTCTTACCTAATAAATATTTGAACTTATCGTAAGCAAAGTCATTTGCTACCTTAGAAGTAAATACCTCATCAAATGTTTTAGTAACATTTGTTAAGGATGCCTTATTAACAGCCTCTAGCTTAAAATGATTATAAAGATAATCAAATGTATCCTTTCTAACATTTGAATATAAATATAAACCAAGTGTTGCATCCTTAATAAAGTTCTTTGCAGTAAGTGGAGCTGATAAGCAATATGTATAGCTGCCCTCATTATCGACATAGGTAGTCAATAAGCCAATTGCCTCTAGCTTATATCTAGCAAGTAGGAAATCCTTATCTGTAATTGAGTAAATGTCAAATAAATCCTGATGGATTAAAGCCTCACTCTTTAGATTATTTCTTTCTAGTAATGATTGGAAGCCTAAATAAAGCATAAGCGAATCACTACCAATAAGTGGTGCATACAACAAGGATAAAACAGATACATCATCATTAGATAAAGTATACGTTGAATAAATATTAAATTTTGAATTTTTATCTAATGATTTCTTTTCCATAAATACCTCTTAAATGTGTAGACCAACACCCTTAAATTCATACTTTGAATTAAGTGCCTTATAAATGTCCTTAATAAAATTCTTTGCTTGAGAAGCTCCAAATAATGCTTCACAATCAATAGTAAAATCAATTGATGTTTCTCTTGGGTTTTGCATAATAATTTTAGCAGTAACTGTTAATCTACCTTTTTCAGCAAATACCTCACTGTAATCATCATTTACAGATAAAACAGTTAAGCCCATCTTCTTAATTGAGTCAATGTAAGCCTCCTTGATTTGATCATATGAAGCCTTCCAATAATGAGTTTGCAAAAGCTCATCAGCTGCGTTTTCGCAAGTTTCAATAAATGCCATATTAATATTCTCCTTCTAATATTTTTATTAATTCTTGTATTTGTTTATTTGTATCATCAAAGCCCTTTGATGAATCGATAGCATAATCACTTCTTTGCTTCTTTATTTCTAAAGAAAGCTGAGATTCAATCTTTTTTGCTGCATATTCATATTCTATACCATCACGAGCCATAAGTCTATTAATTTGTGTTTTTTTGTCAATATAAAGACAAATAATTTTATCAAACATATACTCTAGCTCGCATTCAAACAATAATGGAACCTCGACAAAAATAAGACCGTCATACCTCATAATTTGTTTTTTTACCTCTTCCATAATTAGTGGATGAGAAATAGCGTTTAGCTTAGCCCTTGCATCAGCATCATTAAAAATGAGTAGGCCTAGCTTAGACTTATTAATAGTTCCATCAACGTTAATATAGTTGGAGCCAAATTCCTCCTTAATTCTCAGATAAATGGAATTACCTGGCTCTAACAATTCATGATTAACCCTATCACAATCGATTAGTGGATAGCCTAACTCTTCAATTTTCCTTGCTGCATAGGATTTGCCGCTGGCAATACCACCTGTAATTCCAATTACCCTTCTCATAATTTACCTCTGACAGTTTTTACAATAATATGAGGTTCTTCCTCCAACCTTCATCTTACTAATATTAGCATTACATCTTGGACATATTACTTTGGTATGAACACATAAAAAATTCTGATATCCACCCTTTACACCAAGTGAAGATGTGTAGCTTCTTATTGTAGTTCCTTTGTTCTTTATAGCTAATGTTAATATTCTATCACACTCACTTAGAATAAGCTCAACATCATTTTTAGACAAGCAATTTGCTGGTCTATCTGGAAGAATTGATGCGGCAAATAAAACCTCATCAACATAAATATTACCCAAGCCTGTAATTATAGATTGCTCTAAAAGAACTGCCTTAATAGGGAGCTTTTTCTTAATGATTCTTTGATATATTTCCTCTACACCCAGGTTATTAGCCTTAAAGGGCTCATACCCTATATTAGAAAGTGGTGGAGTAGTATATAAATCATCATTTACCTTATAAAGCATTCTACCAAATTTACGTGTATCCTGATAGCACAATATATAATCGTTTGATAAATTAAACACTACGTGGATATGCTTGTTTAGCTCACTATTTTTAGGAAGATAAAAATACTTACCCTCCATTCTTAGGTGAGAAACAATTGCTCCATTTTCTAAATTAAATATTAAATACTTTCCTAATCTAGATAAGCCTGTTATTTTTTTACCCACTACATTTTTCTTAAAGTAGTCTAGCTCATCCTCAATTATGTTTTGATAATAAACATCAATACCAGTAATAGTAGTACCAACTATTTCATTTGATAATACCCTTCTTACGGTTTCAACCTCTGGAAGCTCTGGCATATTTTATCCCTCATTATAATGAATCATATCATCCTTAAGCTTATCTGCATCATAAAAGCAATCGCTATTTAAAGGATAGCCTAAGGCAACTAAAGCAAACACAAATCTATTATCTGTAATCTTTAAAATATCCTTTACTGGTTGAATTCTTTCCTCTAATGGATAAATACCAATCCAGCAGCTACCATAGCCCTTTTGTGTTGCGGCAAGTAATATGTTTTGTACTGCGGCAGATAAATCCTGAGGCTGCATGTGTGGTGTTACTATTGTATTAGGATCCTTACCAACTACAGCAATTACAGTATTACATTCAGATAAAATCATTGAGCCCTTTGAAATCTTTGATAGCTCATTGATGATTTCCTGCTTATTAATAATAACATATTCACGTGATGATTGACGTCTTGCAGATGGTGCTGCCTCAGCATATCTACAAAGCTCTCTTAACTCATTATCGCTTATTTTTTTTGTTAAATCATATTTTCTAACACTACGTCTATTTAAAATATAGTCCATTATTTCACCTCATATAAATTATTACCAAATGAATAAGAAACATCTAATGGTATTGTCATTGTGATTGCATTTTTCATACAATCAACAACTATTTTTTCTACCATTTGCTCCTCACCCTTTGCAACCTCTAATACTAATTCATCGTGAATAGTAATCAAAAGCTTAGAAGAAAGCTTATTATTTTCAAGCTCCTTATCAACATTAATCATAGCAATCTTAATAATATCAGCCGCACTACCTTGAATAGGTGCGTTCATTGCCATACGCTTTGCAAATTCTCTTTGCATATATACATTAGAATTAATATCTGGTATGTATCTTATTCTATTTTTTAATGTTCTTACATAGCCAGTTTCCTTACAAAATTCAACTGTATCATCCATGAATGTTTTAATTTCAGGATAAGCCTGGTAGTAACGCTTGATGTAGTCAGCTGCTAAAGCATTAGTAATACCTAAATCATTTGCAAGACCAAAGGCTGATATACCATATACGATACCAAAGTTAACAGCCTTAGCTCTTCTTCTTTCCTCTGATGTTATTTCACTATGGCCGAATACCTCCTTGGCAGTCTTAGTGTGAATATCCTCACCCTCAATGAAGGCCTCCTTAAGCTTAGCTACGTTTGCCATATGAGCTAAAACTCTTAGCTCAATTTGCGAATAGTCAGCAGAAATAAAGCTGTTATTTGGATTAGAAGGAACAAACATCTTTCTAATCATTCTACCCTCTTCAGTTCTAATTGGGATATTTTGAAGGTTTGGCTCAACAGATGATAATCTACCTGTTTGAGTTAAGGCTTGTTGATAAATTGTATGAACCTTATTATCAGGATATAAGGCCTCTGCCATACCTTGAATATATGTTGAATATAGCTTAGTTTTTGCACGATACTCAATTACTAAGCTTACAATTGGATGCATTTCCTTAATTGATGTTAATACCTCTATATCAGTTGAATAGCTTGTCCCCTTCTTCTTTGGGTATGGAATTCCTAGTTCTTCAAATAATATAGCACCTAATTGCTTAGGAGATGAGATGTTAAATTCGTGTGATGCTAATGAATAGATTTCACGCTCTAATCTATAAATATCAGTTTGAATAACATCCTTTTGACGTTGAAGCTCGTTTATATCAACAGATAGTCCATTAAATTCCATTTTACCTAAAACCTTAGAAAGTGGAATTTCAATATCCGTCAATAGGTGAAGTTGCTTCTTTTCCTTAAGCATTTCATAGGCTCTTGACTTAACACCATGAAGGAAGTTAGCCTTCTTAGCCATATGATTGTAAATGGTTGCAAGCTCTGGAAGTGCCTTTTTTGCACCCTTGCCATAAATTTGTTCATCATAGAAAACATCATTTGATTGATAATAATCAGCAATAGCCTTAAACTCCTCCTTCGCAATAGAAGGATTAAGAATATATGTAGCTAAAAGAAGATCAAAATCAATACCATTTAAATCGAAGCCTAATCTCTTTAATAATACAAATGCTCGCTTGTAATCGAAGATTGATTTATGATTATTTGTATCAGATAAATATACCATAAAATCAATTGATGAGAATATTGTATCAGGCTCAACAATAAACGTACCCTTGCTGTTAGCAATTGCGATAGCGATTAAAGGTGATTTATGATAGTTATATTCAAATGTTTCAAAAATAAATGATGAATCATCAACTAATATTTCCTTAAATCTAATTGGGTCCCTTACTATTTCATAGCTTGATGGATCATTATTAACAGGAGTTTCTAGCATAAGCTCCTTTAACAATGATTTAAATTCTAATTCTTGATAGAAGGCAATTAGCTTTTCCTTATCACATTCACGTCTTACTGTATCATCAATAGAAACAGGCAAATCAAAATCAGTAATTATTGTTGCCATTTTTCTACATAGGATTGCTTGCTCATAATATGTACACACCTTTTCCTTATCAGCACCCTTAAGTTCCTCTTTATGCTCAATTAGTCCATCTAATGTTTCATATTGCTGAAGATACTTAACTGCCTTCTTTTCACCTATTCCTGGAATACCTGGAAGATTATCACTCTTATCACCCATTAATGCCTTTAGGTCAATAAACTGAGTATGCTTAATTTGATACTTCTCATAAAAGTATCCTGGGTTATAGCTTTCTAAATCAGTCATACCCTTTTTAGTTAGGTGAACAGTAATATTATCAGATATTAGCTGTAACAGGTCCTTATCACCAGAATAAATATCTACATGATAGCCACTAGCCTCAGCACGACGAGCCATTGTACCAATAATATCATCAGCCTCATATAGTGGTTGTTCATATTGCTTAATATTCATTATATCTAGGTACTGCTTAATATATGCAATTTGCATTCTAAACTCATCTGGCATAGGAGGTCGTCCTGCCTTGTATTCCTCCATTATCTCATGACGAACAGTTTTCTTACCAGCATCAAAAGCAACTAGGATATTATCATAGCTTGAATTAATTAAATGCTTCATCATTCTTGCAAACGCATAAATTGCATTAGTATAAACACCCTTTGATGTGCATGCTAGATTTCCATTTGCAGCCATTCCATAGTATGCACGATACATTAAAGAATTACCGTCGACTAAAATCATACGCTTCATATATTTACCACCTCGTTATTTATTGATATATCAATAAAACTCCATTATCTTAAGTATATCACAAAACTTCAAATAATTATACCTTAGAAAAGAAAAAATCTACCCTATTAAGAGTAGATTGCTTCTTTAGTTTTTCTTTACTGGTAAAACGATTGGATTAATTGCGTTTTCTGATTCCTTATAGAAAACTAATTGTTTACCTATCTTCTGTACAAATTCAATATCCGCCTTTTGGAAAAACTCAACAGCCTCATCAACAGATACTAATGAATTTTGTAAAATAGATATTTTAATTAGCTCATGCTTGTTTAGATAGTTTAGAACATCAGTTAGCATATTTTCACCTAAACCATCCTTACCAATTTGAAATACTGCCTTTTTTGTTTGAGCTAAAGATTTTAAGTAAGCCTTTTGTTTTGGATTTAACATAAATAACAACTCCTTTTATTTCTTATCAGCCTCAATATTATATCACGAATTTACTCAAAGTAAATACTATTCCTTACTTTCTCTTTCAATGTCCGCTGTATCATCATATAATAAATTAAAATTCTTTGTTGCCTTGTATAGGCTTGGGAAAATTAATGTCCCTAAATATAGCGTAACTGCACCTGTTAAAATACATGAAGGCATTGTAGAAATACCCTTAATGAAGGCGGCCTCAAATTCTAAGCTATCAATAAGCATTGATAAAGAAAGCTTAGTAACTAGCTCTAGGACAATATTAATTACTACTGACAATGCTATTGCAAGCATTGCATTTTTAACAATTGGATTAAATCGATTTGCCAATATACCAGAGATAATTAATATGATTCCTAAAATGTAGCCTAATACTGAAACAATAATTAAATATAAATTAACATTTTTAATGCTGCTTGATAATGTAATATATCCATTTAAACTTAACATTAGCGCTAAGGTGGTTAAAACAATTATTAAGCCACCTAAGGCTCCCAATAATATTGAGCCAAGCTTGTTATCCTTCTTCATAAATAAACGGAATGTGTAGCCTACCACAAAGCCCATAATGAACTTAAGGAATAAATACTTAAGTGCTCCATCTATTGATGAATAGAAAATTAAATCATATAAAAAACCACCAATACCTCCAGCAAGACCACCTACTAAGCCGCCACATAATAGTGCTGCGACTATAATTACTAGATTACCTAAATGAACCATTCCACCAGAAGGAAGAGGAATCTGAATTAAGCATCCAACAATAGTTAATGCTGAAAATACTGCAGTTAATATTAATTTGTATATAGGATTCTTTCCTTTCATAATTCCCTCCAAAAATATTAATATACGTAAATTATACACCTACAAAAGAAAAAAGAAAAGGTTAATTATTAATTAATAATTATACCTTTACCCTTTTCCAATATTTGTTTTTCATTTAACTTTAAAAACTCTAGCGGAGATAAATTAAATTTAGCCAATATATCCTCAATTGTATCCTTATCTGAAACCATATATACATTATTTGTTCTACAGTCTGTGCTCACTAGCTGATTTTCCTTTAGCTTAAGCTTACCTATGTCATTATTAAAGGTAAAATCATTAACACTAATATTAAACTTAGTTAATATTTCATCTAATGATTCTCCATTTTTTGTTAAATAGGTATTATTGCTAGTTGTATGTGCTGAGCTCATAGGAACATATAAAATTTGATTAGGATAAATTGTATTAGAAACTAAATTATTAATTTGCTTAATA
>JAZNYN010000142.1:0-5297 GCA_045594405.1 Anaeroplasma sp. | reverse complement strand
AGGATGTTAGACATGCATTTGATGCAGGTATGGATTGTCATATTTCAAAACCAATATACATTGATGAGCTATGCAAGACATTAAATTTATTACTAAAGAAATAAGGTTGTGATTTTATGATTATCGATTTATGTAAAAATTGGAAATTCATAACGGAAAATGGCAGTGAGGAATACATCGATATTCCTCACGATGCTATGTTAAAGGAAAAAAGATATTCAAATTGCCGTAATGGAATTCAAAATGCTTATTTCCCAGGTGGAAAATACATTTATGTTAAAACAGTCGAAATTAAGGAAGAGGATATAGGCAAATATATAGAGCTTATTTTTGAAGGTGTTTATCGTGAGTCTCAGGTATACATTAATAATCAGCTAGCTTGTACAAATATCTATGGATATAGTGATTTTTCTTGTGATATATCTGATTTAGTAGTTGCGGGTACAAATGTAATTAGGGTTATAGCTGATAACACGCTAGTTCCTAATTGTAGATGGTATACAGGTAGCGGTATATATCGACCAGTATGGCTAAAGATATGTCAAAGAGAAAGACCAACATTTCTAAAAATTAGTACTATTTCCTATAAACCAGCTATAATAGAGGTGCTTTCAGATGATGATGTCCAAATTGAAATATTTGATAAGGAAAAGCTAATCTATAGTGGTAATCCTGGTAAAATAACAATAAAAAGAGCAAAGCTATGGAGTGCAGAAAAGCCATATCTATATAGATGTGTTGCGAAGCTTGGAGAAGAAATAATTGAGGAAAGCTTTGGTGTAAGATTAATTGAATATGCTCACGATAAAGGGTTATTAATTAATGGCACAGAGGTATTACTTCGTGGTGCATGTATTCACCATGATAATACAATACTAGGAGCAGTAACCTATCCAGATGCTGAGGAAAGAAAGATTAAGCTTCTTAAGGAGGCTGGCTTTAATGCAGTAAGGCTTGCCCATAATCCAGGTTCTAGAAACGTTATTAATGCATGTGATAAGCTAGGAATGTATGTTATGGACGAGGCTTTTGATGGCTGGTATATTCCTAAGGAATATCATGATTATTCAAGAACCTTCTATGAGCATTATTTATTTGATCTTAAGCAAATGGTTAATAAGGACTATAACCATCCATCTGTAATTATGTATTCAATTGGTAACGAGGTTACAGAAACAGCTTATAAAAAGGGCTGGGAGCTTGCAAAGGAAATGACAGATTATATTAAAACCTTAGATATTACAAGACCTGTAACCGTTGGAATAAATGTTTTAATGGATGTTTGGTTAAAGCTAGGCATAGGTATTTATAAGGAAAATTATAAATATGAAAGAAAGCCACTTCCAGATGGTGCAGGCTATAAGGAAAAAAAGACTGGGTCTAATTTATTTAATGCTGTAACTCAAAAGCTAGGCAAGGCATTTTTCTTTGTTTCAAATTGGAAAATAGCAGAAAGAATTTGTAATGAGATAGCAAAGACTGTAGATATTATTGGTCTAAATTATGCTGGCTCACGTTATGATAAGGATGCGAAAAAATATCCTAATAGAATGATGGTAGGAAGCGAAACTATGGTTGGCGACCTTCCGTACAATTGGGAAAGAGTTAAAACGCATAAGCAGGTAATTGGTGATTTTGTATGGGCAGGATATGAATATCTAGGTGAAGCTTGCTTTGGTGATTGGATATATCCTAGCTATAAAGGCTTACCTTTATTTTCAGGTCAAGGTATGCTAGACCCTACAGGCTTTATGAAGGCTCAAATGCATTTTATGCGTGTTGTGTGGGGAATGCGAAAAGAACCATTTTTATGTATAAGGCCTCTAAACCATTATAATGAAATTCCAATTAAAGGCTCATGGCAATTTACTGATTCAATAGATAGCTGGAATTGGCACGGCTATGAGGGTAAAAAAACAACAGCTGAGGTATATTCAGATAGTAAATACGTTAAGCTTGAATTAGATGGCAAAAAAATAAAAATAAAAAAGGTAAAGGATTATAGAGCTAGCTTTAAGCTAAAATATGCTCCAGGTGTACTTACCGCTATAGCACTAGATAAAAATAAATTTGAAATATCTAGAACAACATTAAAAACAGGTAGTGCAGATACATATTTAAGAGCAATTCCTAGCAAAAAGGTTTTAAAAGCTAATACCAATGACCTGTCATTTGTTGAAATTGAGTTTGTTGATAATAATGGTAACCTAAAGCCAGTATTTGAACAGCAGGTTAAGATTGATATAAACGATGAAGCTATTAAGCTGATTGGCTTTGGTAGTGGATTATGTAAGACTGATGAGGTTTTTGATAAAAAATATCATGATAGCTATCGCGGAAGATGCTTAGCATGCTTCAAGGCAACAAACATTGCTGGTAAGGCAAAAATCACTATTTCCTCAAAGGGTGTTAAGCCTATTAAGCTTACTTTAGAATGTAAGTAAAAAAAAATGAAAAAAAATCTTTCTATTTTATAAAAATAGTAATATAATGGAAATGTATTTTTTTAATACGTAAATGGGAGGAACAAAATTTTATGCAACAGGATATGATCGTAATCATTGATTTAGGTAGTGAATCAAATGCAGCATTAGCAAGGGAAATTAGAGCTTTAGGCGTTTATAGTGAAATTCATAATTTTGATATCTCAAAGGCTGAGCTAGATGCACTTCCAAATGTTAAGGGAATCATTTTAAACGGTGGTCCTAATAATATTGTAGATGGTGTAGCAATTGATGCATCAGAGGCAGTTTATAATTCTGGCAAGCCATTATTATCAGTTAATCATAATGGCAAATGTGATAATAAGCTAGAAAAATGGGGTGCTTGTGAGAAGTGTCGTGCTAAGGAATTGTCTGAATTCGTATTTGGTGTATGCAATGCTGAAAAGAACTGGAATATTGAAAACTTTATTGCTGATCAGGTTCAGCTTATTAGAAATCAGGTTGGCAACAAGAAGGTTTTACTTGCGTTATCTGGTGGTGTAGATTCATCAGTAGTTGCAGCATTGTTAATTCGTGCTATTGGCAAGCAATTACATTGTGTTCATGTTAACCATGGCTTAATGCGTCAGGGTGAATCTGAGGATGTTGTTGAGGTATTCCAAAATCAATTAGATGCTAATTTAGTTTATGTTGATGCAACTGATAGATTTTTAGATAAGCTTGCAGGCATTGAGGATCCTGAACAAAAAAGAAAAATTATTGGCGCAGAATTTATTAGAGTATTTGAAGAGGAAGCACGTAAGCTTGAAGGAATTGAATTTTTAGCTCAAGGTACTATTTATCCAGACATCGTTGAGTCAGGTACAAAGACAGCTAAAAATGTTAAATCTCACCATAATGTAGGTGGTTTACCTGAGGATTTACAATTTGCTTTAGTTGAACCATTAAAGATGCTATTTAAGGATGAGGTAAGAGCTTGTGGTGTTGCATTAGGATTACCTGAGGCAATGGTATATCGTCAACCATTCCCAGGACCTGGTTTAGGTGTTAGATGTACTGGTGCGATTACTCGTGATAGACTTAATGCATTACGTCATTCTGATGCTATTTTACGCGAAGAATTTGCTAAGTGCGGATTGGATAAAAAGGTTTGGCAATATTTCACAATCGTGCCTGATTTTAAGACTGTTGGTGTTAAAAATCATGCTCGTTGTTTTGAATGGCCAGTAATAATTCGTGCAGTAAATACAATAGATGCTATGACTGCTTCGATTGAAGAAATTGATTATGAAATCCTACATAAAATTACTAATAGAATTTTAGCAGAGGTTCAAGGTGTTAATCGTGTATTGTATGATTTATCACCAAAGCCTTGTGCTACTATCGAATGGGAATAATTGTTAATTAGAGGCAAAATTGCCTCTTTTTTTCATTTAAAAAAAATATATTTAACGTTTTCCTTTTTTGACCTGTTGACTTATATTTAAAGTTTGGGTAAAATGAGGTTGAAAGCTAGCTGTTATGGAGAATAATTTATGATTGGAAATTACAAAATTATAGCCTTATGTACTTGTCGTATTCAGGATAAGGAAAGCCACAATTTCATAGAAATATTAAATAGAAAGCTTAATGGTGTAGGATGTAGATTATTTATTTACAACACCTGCTGGATTACAGCTGATGGTAAAGAGGAAAGTGATTCCCAATTATCAATATACGAATTAATTAATTCGTCTTTTGTTGATGCAGTAATTGTCCAAGCCGACCGTATAGAAAATAGAATTGTGTGTCAAAAAATTATTGATGAATGTCTTAAGCAAGACCTTCCTGTTATAGCTTTAGGTAAGGAATTTGATAATGTAATTAATATCAGTTATTACCATCAAGCTGGCTTTAAGGATATTATCAATCATGTTATAGTTGACCATAAAGTTACTGATCTTCATTTAATTGCAGGCTTTAGAAATAACATTTATTCCGATGAAAGAATAGAGGTTTTTAAGGATGTATTAGCATCACATAATATTCCTTATAATGAAGAAACAATGCTTAGCTATGGTGACTTCTGGCCAGGTCCTGCAAAGGAAGCTGTTCAGGTTTTAATTAAGGAAAATAGATTACCAAAAGCAATTATATGTGCTAATGATAATATGGCTATTGCGGTTGTAGATGAGCTTAAGGATAATGGTTATAGGGTTCCTGATAATATTATTGTTACTGGCTTTGACTGTACAGATGCTATATATAGCTGTGAGCCTACTATAACCTCAGCTGCTATTTCCCCAAAGGTCTCAGGTCAAACTATTTTTGATGCTGTATGTGATGTGTTAAATGGTGGTGAAAGAGTGAAAAATATTTCATTGCCATCTATTATGGTGAAAAATGAGTCTTGTGGCTGTCATAGTGATTATAAGGTAAATTTGACAGATTACTTAAATGAACAAAATAGTGTGTTTTGTCATTTCCAAGATGATAATATTGCTTTATCATTTTTGGGTTCTCAAATACAACTTTGCTCTACATTTGAAGAAATACCTCATGCTATGCATTCAATAGATATGATGTATTCAATGAGCTGTATTTTAAAGGGTGAATGCGTAGATGAAAGAATTGATCCTAGTACTACAAAGGTTAAGGGGTTTAATAAAAAAGCTATAGTTTTATATGACAGTGATAAATTTGATGATAAAGCATTTGTTCCTTATGAATTTGACTTTTCAAATATTATTCCAGATTTAGAAAGCTATTTAGATAGTGGTAGATATTTAGTGTTTACACCTTTACATTATCTAGATGTTCCACTTGGATATATTTGCTTCCATTTTGATGAATATGTTGAAAGTAATTATGTTC
>JAZNYN010000141.1:0-6874 GCA_045594405.1 Anaeroplasma sp. | reverse complement strand
TACTGATTTAAAAAATAATACAGGCGATGGATCATCTGGAAGTTTAAATGTCACACCTATTTGTTTATTAGAGGTAAAGGATGATAACATCAAGGTATTATCATTTGCAGATGGTAATAAGCCAGATAGTATAGAAAATGTAATACCTAATATTTTTTCAAATCTAGATATCAACGGAATTTTAAAAAATATAAAGCTAGAAGCATAAAAAATGAGGACTCACTTAGTCCTCATTTGTCTCTTGTTGTTTTTGTAATTTTAGAGCCTTTTTTTCAGCTCTAGTTAATGGTACGGGATCATATTTTGGCTTAAATAGCCTATTGCAACGAAGTAGTCTAGCTAGAGTATACCAAGAGGCTACAAAGAAGTTAAACTTCTGATAACATCCCTTTGCATATTCGCTACAGCTAGGCACATAGCGGCATCTATGCATGCTATGCTCCGTTTTTCTTTGATACCATTCAATCATTTTAATTGGAATTTTATTCATGGTAAACCTGCTTGTGTAGCTTAGAAAGCTCCTCTTCTCCTAATAATAGTCGAACAATTTCATAAGCAAAATCGATAGCAGCGTCTGCTGATCTTGCTGTAATTAGATTACCATCAACTACAACCTTTTGGTGATGGTATGTACCACCAAAGTCCTTGTCCATTGATGTGAAGCAAGTGTAGTTTTTATCCTTTAAATATCCTAAATCACCTAGTATTGTAGGTAGTGCACATATAGCACATGTAGGCTTATTATTATCTCTAAAGTATTTTATAATCTCTATTGTCTTATCCTCACATCTTACAATTTTGTAGTGAGGGCCTCCCGGTAGAATAAGGCAATCATAGCCTTTATAATCAACATCGTTAAGATTTAATAGATTATCTATTGTAATATCATGACAGCCTGTAGCAAACGCTTTGTTTGATGCGATATCTAGTTCAATCTTCGCTCTTCTTAAAAGTGCAAATGGCGCAACAGCCTCTAATTCCTCAAAGCCATCGTAAATAATTGCTAAGCATTTCATTTAAAATCACTCCTTTAATAATATCCTAATTATAACATTTACTATTAATATTTTCAATTATTTGCTATAATAAGGGTAAGTAGGTGGTCGCATGAAGAAAAACGATATTTCTCAAAGACTAGAGGAATACTTTAAGAAAATTCCAATTAAATTTAATCGTGTAGTATTAGTTACTACAACCTTCGTTGCATTATTATTGGTTGCTATATTCTTACTTACAATTGGTTTAGCTAATCCGAATTATGAAATTGAAGATGCATCTAAGGTTGAATTCATTTATACTGATACAAATCTAGATGATTTTTCAGATACTAAGGGCTTGTGGGATTCAATTAGAATTAGTGGTGATGAAACTATAATTTTTACCGGAACCTTCAACAAAAATATAGATTCTAATCTACGCATTTTCTATCAAAACATTAATGTAAGCCTTTATGTAAATGACGTTCTTTTGTATACTACCACAAATGATGCTGTATTAAGTAATACACCTGGTATTGGATGGTTAGTTATAGAGGATGTATCAATTTCATCAACTGATGTTATTCGTTTGGAAATGTCTTGTCCTTATAAAAGTGCGTATGTAGATCAATATCTTCAAACTCTTAATAACATTTATTCAGGTAGCGAACTATCACTTATGAAGCTTAAGATATCAGAGAATATAGTTGCATTTATTGTGTTTGCTTTCTCGTTAGTTATTAGTGTCTTTTGTGTTCTTATGTGCTTCTTATTAGCATTATCTAAACAAAAACAAGCACTACACTTCTTATTGATAGGCTTTACAATGCTACTATGTGGTGTTTGGACCGCCCCTAATGAATATATATCACTGAGTTTAAATAATCCAATTTTTTATGCAGCATTATATACAGTGTCACTCCCTCTTATTATGATATTTATTAATGCATCATTATTATTATCTTATAGGCGTCCAACAAGATTATTATATATTTATACTATGGTTATAGCTGTAATATTAGTACTACTTATTATTCTTCAG
This sequence comes from Anaeroplasma sp., assembly GCA_045594405.1. Taxonomy (GTDB): domain Bacteria; phylum Bacillota_I; class Bacilli_A; order Acholeplasmatales; family Anaeroplasmataceae; genus Anaeroplasma. Next base: position 4,855 of record JAZNYN010000141.1, on the reverse strand, counting down.
CTAGTAGGTGTTGCAGACGTTTATGAGTTTGTAATTATTGGTGGAATTGGATACGTTATAGATATATTAATTGTTTCTTATGCTCTTTCAAAAAACTATGAAACGTTTGATGAAAAACAAAGAAAATTTAATCTATTTAAATATTTACCAATCATTATTTTAGCATTTGTAGATATATTAGTTTTCATTTTTACAGGTAAATTTCAAACAACATTCCTACGCTTTGGTGTAATTATGTTTACAGTAGTAAGCTTAGTGGAAATGTTTGTTAAGTTTAAAGAAACATCTGAATTACAGCTAATTAGTATGCAGCTTGCTTTAGATGTTAAGGAAAAGGAAAACGAGCTATTACTACATCAAATTCAGCCACACTTCCTATTTAATTCGTTAAACTGTATTTCAACACTATGTCAAATTGATCCGGAGAAGGCTGAAAAGGCAATAATTTTTTTCTCTAATTATTTAAGAAATAATATGGAATTAATTAATTCAAGTGGTAATACTACCTTTGAAAAGGAAATGAATCATATCGAGCAATATCTAATGCTTCATGAAATTAGATTTGAGGATGATATTATTTTAGATATTAATAATCCATGTGGTGATTTTGAAATACCACCATTATCTATTGAGCCAATCGTAGAAAATGCCATAAATTATGCATTTAGAGGCTATAAGATTAAGCTTAAGGTTATTAACATTGATGTTAAGGATACTATTGGTGGACATATCATTACTGTTTCTGATAATGGTAAGGGATTTAATGTCGAAAGAATTGGTAATGATGGTAAAAAGCATATTGGTATGGAAAATGTAAAAAACAGAATTGAAAACTCCTTTGGTGGTAGCGTAGATATCTACAGTGAGCCTATGAAGGGTACAATCGTTACTATCTTCCTTCCTACTATAAAAAATGAAGAAAGCGAATAAATTGCTAAGCTAGTCTTTTAGGCTAGCTTTTTTATTCACTTAATATTAGAAGGCTGCATATATTATAGATAGGGGAGGTATGTATATGAATGAAATTCGCGAAATAGTTACCAAGGCTGTAGTTGCAAAAGGGAAAAAAGCAATGCATATTTCCCATTCAATCAAAACTACAGCTCAACCATATTCGATATTAGGATGCTGGGTTATTAATCATGAGTTTGAGGCAACCATAAATAATACGCTTGTTGATATTGATGGAAGCTTTGAGGTTAACATTTGGTATTCTACAGAAGAAAACTCAAGAACAGATGTTTTAAGAGAAAAGGTTGACTACCATAAGGATATAAAGGTTAAGAAGATTGTTGATTCATATCTTGGAAATAATGATGATGTTTTAGCCAAAATATTAAAGCATCCTACTGTTGTAAAGGCAAGAATTGTTGATAATGCAGTAGAGCTAGATATTGATTTTGAAATCCTCGCTGAAATCATCGGAGAGACAAAAATGCAGGTAACTGTATTTAATCCTTCAGATGAGCAAGAAGAGGATATTGATGATTTAGATATTGAAATAAACGAGGACTTTATTAAGTGAGACAGCTAACGCTGTCTTTATTTTTTTTGAGAAATTAGTGTTGACATATATGATAATACATAATATAATTAATACAGATAATACAGATGGTACAGATAATTCAGAGGTGATTTTATGGGTATTATGCTAAAGGGTAAGGATAATGTTTATGAACAAATTGTAAATGAATACAAAAGACTTATTGAATTAAACGTTATCAGAACAGATGAAAAACTACCATCATGCAGACAGCTTGCCATTGATTTAGGTGTTAATCCTAATACTGTTTCTCGTGCATACACTGTATTGGAAGAAGAAGGCTATATAATAGCAATTCCAAAAAAAGGTGTATATGTATGCTACGAGGGTAAAGAGGATAGCAAGAAGGTAGAGTATGTTAAAACTATCAAGAGTCTAAAGGATAGTGGATTGTCGTATGATGAGCTTTTAAAAATTGTAAATGATGTTTATAAGGGGGAATAACAATGATAGAGGTTAAAGGTTTATGTAAGAGCTTCTCTGATAAAGAGGTTCTAAGGGATGTAACAGTAACTATTGATGATGGAAGAATATTTGGTTTAGTTGGAATCAATGGTGCAGGTAAGTCAACATTTTTAAGATTATTAAGTGGTATTTACAAGGCGGATGCTGGTTCAATATTATTTGATGGTGAAGAAATATATGAAAATCCAAAGAAGAAAAATGAAATGTTCTTTTTACCAGATGAGCCATATTATGATATTAATACTACAGCTAAGTCCTTAGCAGATTTTTATAAGGTGATGTATGATTTTGATGAAAACGTATATTACGAATTTTTAGAAAAATTTAAGCTTCCAATCAAAAAGAAGATTCATAATTTTTCTAAGGGTATGAAGCGTCAAATATTTATAGCATTAGCTTTTGCAATCAAACCAAAATATTTATTTTTAGATGAAGCATTTGATGGATTAGATCCGCTAGCTAGGCTAGAGTTTAAGCGATATATTATTAATCTAGTTGAGGATTGCAATACAACTATTATTATTTCATCTCACTCATTAAGAGAACTTGAGGATATTTGCGATTGCTACGGTTTATTAGATAATATGGTTATTGCATCTCAAGGTGATATTCAAACTGCTTTAGAAAAGGTTCATAAATATCAAGTGGCATTTGATAGAGTAGTAGAGAAGTCTGAATTTGATATTAGCTTTATATCATTTTCTCAGGATGGTAGAATTATTAAAGTGGTATGTGAATACAGTTTAGATGAATTTACAAAGAAAATCAAAAAATATAATCCTCTAATTATTGATGAAATAAAGATTGATTTTGAAGAATTATTCATTATTGAGGTAGAAAGTAGAGGTTATTTACAATGAGAAATTTATTAAAATATTATTTAAAGAAAAGAATTACCGTAATTAGTGTATTATCAGCAATTGTACTAATTTTAGGTATTACTATTTATACCAATTTAAATTTTATTCATGTAACACATTCTGATACATATCCATCATTTGCAATCAACTCTCCATTATGGCTAGTTACATGGACAGCTGCCCTACTTGCAATGATCATTCCAGCATTTGAATTTTACTTTAAGATGCGTAAGGTAAGTATTGATCAGCAATATCAATTACCTATTAAACGTGAAAAGCTATATATTACTAAATATATAGTTGGATTAATTGAAATGCTTGTTCCTACTATTGTTTCTATAGTATTAGTTGTAGTATTAATAGCTACAAAAAGGGATATGTTTGATAAGTCTTTTTTAACTCCATATTTCTTTTCAATTGTTGGTCTAGCTATTGTACTATATACATCAGTTGTATTCGTATACACTAGAGCAAACACATTCTTTGATGGCTTGATTAATATTGCTTTGTGGTCATTTTTAGGAGTTGCTATATTTGCATTTATCAATCAAATTTTAATAAATTTTAATACAGATTTAGAGTCTCCTTATGCTAGATATGGTGATGCTTCATATTTCTTCTTGCAGTCACCTATGACAGTGGTACATGGGTATTTTAATCAAAACTTTATGAATGAACCATTTAAATTTGAGGTTTTATCTATAATATCAGTAACGATATTTAGTGTTATAGGCGTGGTAATGGGATTCTTAACAGTATACTTATTAAGATTTGAAAAAGCTGAGGACAGTATGCAAAAGTCTACATCATACTTTTCATACAAGGTATTAATTCCCATTTATTTATTCTTCTTAGTGGCTTATTCGATACTTTTAGATGAAACTGTCTATATTCTTATGCCTGTGATAGTGATTGGTGGTTATATTCTTTATGTAATTTATAACCGCTCGTTTAAGATAACAAAAACAGATTTAATATGCTTTGGGTCATCAATAGCTGGTGGTATCGTAATTGGATTTATTATCGCTATTGTTGATTATTATGCTATAAGAGGTTAATATGGTAGAAAAAGGAATTTATAAGCACTATAAAGGAAATTTATACGAGGTTCTAGATATAGCTAATCACAGTGAAACTCTAGAAAAAATGGTAGTGTATCGTGCACTATATGGTGAAAAAGAGCTTTGGGTTAGACCAATAGAAATGTGGGATGAGCTTGTTATCCTACAAAATGGAAAAAAGGTAAAGCGTTTCGAAAAGGTTAAGTAAACAATAAATGGCTTCTATTAAAATAGAAGTCATTTTTTGCGTTGATTTTTCCTTTGGTGGACTTGCTTATAGTAATAAATTATATTATAATATAATTTGAACTATTATATAAATAAGGAGTGACGAATATGGAATTAAATATTGAAAAGAATACAGTCACAATTTATTCTAAGAATTATAAATTGGATCAAATCGCTGCAAAGCTAGCACAACTTAATGGTTCTCAGGTATATAGTTTCTTTACAAACAGAGGTATCTTTGTTCCTAGAAAGTTAAATTGCTATGCATTGATTTCTATTTTAAATAATAAGCTTAAGCTTCTTAATAGTAATTCTCTTTCTAAGGATTATTTCACTAGATTACAATACTATAAGAGCTTTTCTGAATTACAATTATTCAACCTGTACAAGGAAATTGCTACATTTGATGATTTTAAGAATTATAGAATTAGCTTATTCAAATTAGTTTTATACAACTATGTCGGCTTAAATCTTACTGATGGTGAGCTTCAATATCTAATCAATTTAAAGAAGCTTCCAATGGAATCATTTGAGGAATATTTTGATCAAGTATCTTGTGCATGCTTTGAACAAGAAAATACATTTGACGGTCAAGATATAGAGGTATTAAAGGAAACATTAGAGTTTTCTGCAGCTAATACTGAAATTACTGGCTTAGGTGAAGTCGGATGCCAAGCGGTCTTAGGAAGACAACCACC
>JAZNYN010000140.1:0-5343 GCA_045594405.1 Anaeroplasma sp. | reverse complement strand
GGCTACGATCCGACTTCCATAAGTAATACTAATACTAAAAGTACGATTACCCAATAGAATGTTCCCATAAACGGAAGCTCGCTGCTGAAGCCAAATGCACCAGCCTCAGAACCCCAATTAAGAAAGAAATATGGGTAGTTAATACCTCCACCAAAATCAACATTAAGAACGTATGCAATACCAGCAAAGGCTAAATAAGAAAGTGGAAACAATGGTGGATATGCCATATCCCAATACGTAAGCTTATTATTACGTTCATCAATCATGAAATCTGTAATACATAATAGCGGAACCACTATATGAGTTAAAACATGCTTAAGTGAAAATGCTACTGCGGCTTCAATTGGCGCTAATACTGTACAAAATACAATACCAGTTAAGCTGATACCAATTACACCAATAAATTTAAAAATATAATATACTCTACTATTTAAATGAATTCCTTTAAATATTCTAATCATACTTAATACTAGGCCAACGATTGCCATTATAATTGAATAAATATTAGAATGAATGGTAAAATATAAAAGCTTTTCAGGACCACTCAATGCACCTTTACTTAAAATAGTAAGTAATACTCCTAAAGTACCAGCAATTACTATTAAGGCTTTTAAAACGAACGATATTTTAAACTTCATGATTACCGCCTCTGATATGTAATACGAATTTCAGCAAAAATATTATAGCACATAATAATAAAAAATAAATAGCAAATTTTGACGAATTTTGGCTTTATTAAGCAAAAAACAAAAAAGACATACGTTTTTATCACAAAAATAAATGCCCACAGCTTAATCCCGTGAGCAATTATTAGCTAGTGGCAGCACCAAAGGGATTCGAACCCCTGTATGATCGAGTCAGAGTCGATTGCCTTTCCGCTTGGCGATGGTGCTATTATTCCTTTACTATTATATCACTATTTTTTAAAAAAACACCCCCTCAAATAATAAAAAGCCATACAAACGTATGGCATAATTATTACTTTTTAACTATTGAGTATCCAAGCTCTCTTAATATATCCTCTGCAGATGAAATAAGTGCTTCATCATATTTATAATAATCATATACATCCGTAGCTACTTCCTTACCTAATATATTTGAAGCTTTTGATGCAAGATATGATGAAAGATTATCTAAGCCCTTAAATGATGCAAGGCATGCATGCTTTCTTAAAACTGTGTTTTTAGTGACAAACTTAACATACTCTCCGTTATTAGCTGTAGCCACTATTTTCTCCTTTGGCATAGGTAAATACTCGTTAACTAAATGATATGCATTCCATCTAGCATGCTCCTGAGCAAGCAAGGCATTTTTCTTGCTTTGTTCGAAGTATGAGTTATATTCCTTACTAAATGAGCTACTATCATATTTTTCTTTAATTAGCTCTAGATTCTCTGCTTTTCCATCCTTAACATAATCAAGACCTAATAGGTTAAGCTTTATTCTAAGGCTAAGTGCAGAATAGATATTAGAATATAGTGTGAAATAATTTTGCTTCTCCCAGCTTATTTGTGCTTCTTTTTCAACAAACTTTAAATAATCAGGAGAATCCTTCTTATCAATTAATAGCTCCTTAAAGTACATCTTATTTACTGCCTTACCCATAATTGCTAAGCCCTCGTTAACAATTACATCATGAGTTAAAACACTATTAAAATTACCATAATATGTTAAATGTTCTTCATCAACACTATATTTCTCCTGAGCACACACATAAATATGGAAATTATCATACTCAGAAAATAATGCTTTTAATCTTGAGCCTAATTCAACATTTTTATATTCATCACCAAAATCAATAACAATATAGCTATATGAATTTTTAGTATTTAGCTTAGAAAGAATATTACTAATCTCATCCTTCAATGTAGAAGGCTTAGTAGGATATGAAACATTAAATGGTGCCTCAGGTATTGTAACATAATCATCTGTACCTAATGATTTTAAGCTAGGTAAAAGATCTTTAATTGCATAATTATTTGTTTTAAAGCTTTCATCAAAGAAAAAATAATTTATTGGATTAACGGCATATTCCTTTTTCTTGTAGCTTACTAGCTGATTATTAATTGAATATTGACGGAATATTTCTTCACTTAATGCAGTTTGACCTAAATAGAAAACATTAATCTTTGTATTAGCCTTAATAGATGCATCCTCTAAAATAAATTCCTTTGGAAGGTGCTTTGTTACAGGATAATCCTCAACAAAGCTTCTAGCCATTAATTCATTTCTAGAAAAGGCAGTTATTAAATGCTCATAACCATTTTTCTCAACTATTTCTCCTCTAACTGTCGCAAGCTTATCCTCATCAACCTCTAGGAAAAGCTTAATGTTTAGCTTATTTTTCTCTTCATCATTTTGATAATCAACAAAGGTATCTATATATGAGAAGAAATCATTTCCCTCTGAGAAGCAAATTAAATTGTATTGTGATGTTGTACTGCTCGTTATAGATTGTAGCAGCTTAACGCTTAATACCTTATTCCATACTACATAGCCTAATGATATATATTTAGTTAAGGCTTCCTTAGAAACAACCTTATTAGTTAGCAATACACAATCCTTATTGTTTTTAACATACAATAAAGCCTGCTCTGATGTACCAACAACTATATCACAGCTATTATTATGTAGCCTAAAGTGTAGCTTAAAGACATTAATAATACGACGTGATAAAGCCTCTACTGCTGCAAATACAGTACCTAGCATTGCAATAAGAGCACCTAGTAAATATACATATGGATACATGCTTACAATCTCACCAAACTCTATCGCATCAGGAAAATCAATTTTACCTACAAACACTGCCGGAGTAGATAAAATATTTTTTAGAGTATATAAAAATATACTGCTATATTGCTCTTGCTTTATTGTTTCATATAAATCTGGAATTAAATTAATAATTAAATTAATTATATAAGCAATTGCTAAATATACAAATGTATTACTAATATTCTTTTTAAGTAGCTTTCCTAAAATAAATGTTATTAGTAGCGCTCCCTCAGCTATTAGAAGGATCCAACATATATATCCCATACTTAAACCTCCTATAAATATACGACCTCTTTTAATAAATTATATCACTATTCTATTAATTGTAAAAGTTATAAAATAGCATCTAATTTAAATTTAAAATTAAAGCTCAATCATATATGTTAGCTCACGAGCAGTCTCTTTTCTCTTTACATATGTACGTATACCATTTTTGTCGATAAGTCGCATACCTATTTTTTGCATTACTCTAGCTGAAGCAATATTTCTAGAGTCACATTGTGCTATTACCTTTTGAAGCTTCAATTTATTTTTGGCAAACTCCAAAATAGCACATGCTGCCTCTTGAGCATATCCTAAATTCCAATATCTTTTATTTAGAATCCACCCAATACTGCCCTGATATTTTTCATCATCTAACGAAATAGACACAGCACCAATATGCTCATCATTTAAGATGATTGCAAATTCAAAGAATGATGGTTCTTCTTTTTGCCATTCTAGCTCTACAGAGGCTAAAAAATCCTTTGTTTCCATTTCTGATGTGTTAGGTAAAAAGATCATATATTTGGTATTCTCTATGTCACTTGCATATTCGTGAACTGTTTTAAAGTCACTTAATGATAAAGGACGTAGTAGCAATCTTTGTGTTTTAATAATCATAATAACAACCCCAATTTTTAAGATTTAATACATAATCTACACGGTAAAGTATATATATGATTATACAATAATTTTTCAATTAAATTAACTATTCATTACTTAGAAATCATTTTTCTTCTAAAGCAAATAATTGCAAGAACAAATACTATAATTGTATATCCTAAGATTATTAATATTGGCTTTAATAATTCACCACTATTATTTAAAGAATTTTGCAATAATATAGTTGCATTTCTAAATGGTAATACTTCCATTGCCTTCATAAAGCCTTCACTTAAGCCCTCAATCGGAAACCACATTCCTGATAATACCGATTGACCAACAATAACCATTGATGATACACCACCTATTGATTTTTCATTACATAGCGACCCAAATAAAATACCAAAGCCAATAAATAACAACGATGTTAATATACTTAATAATATAGTAGGGATTATTGATACCATAAAAATTGAGGAATCAATAATTACACCAGCTAGGAAAAACAAAATAGATTGAACAAGCGTTAAAGGTAATATAGCCAATGTATAACCAAATATAAATTCAAAAGATTTTGCTTCTGTAACATATAGCCTAGTTAAAAAGGAGCTGTTTCTATCTAAGGCTATCAATAAGCCTGTAAATAATGTAAGAAATGCTTGTGAAAACACAACAATGCCAGGTGCTAAATATTTCATTTCAAATTGAGAGGTTAATTTGTGAAATATAAAATAAAACAATATTTCCATTAAAAGAGGTAATCCAAGCATGAATATTAAGCTTAATGGATCTCTTAATATTTCTTTTAAATTTCTTTTAGTTAATACAAGTATTCTCTTTACGGATTTAAACATTCAAATCACCTCCAGTAACTATTTCAACAAAGGCTTCCTCTACACTATTTTTATTAGTTTTTAAGAATAGCTCCTCCTTCGTGCCTACAAACAATAGCTTACCTTCCTTCATAATTCCTAATCTATCAGATAAATATTCGGCTTCCTCCATATAATGAGTTGTTAAGATAATTGTCATTTTATCCTTCATTGAACTGATTATTTTCCACATTTCTCTTCTAGCTAAAACATCAAGCCCTAACGTAGGCTCATCTAAAAATAGAACCTTTGGGTTACTAATTAAAGCTAGGGCTATAGATAATTTTCTTTGCCAGCCGCCAGATAGTTTTGAAGCTTGTTTTTTTACTACACTATCAAAGCCAAAGCATTCAAATATATATTTTTTCATATTCTCTGATTCTAGCTTGCTTAAGCCATTAATGCTTGCATAAAATTCTATGTTTTCTTCTACTGTAAGCTTTCTAGCGATAGCTGTTTCTTGCATGGATATATCTATAAATTTCTTAATTTCACTCATTTCATCGTTTATAGATTTGTCATAGATAATTGCATCTCCACTTGTTGGCTTAACAAGTCCTGCTAGCATTTTGATTGTAGTAGTCTTTCCTGCACCATTTACACCTAATAAAGAAAACAATTCATTTTCTTTTATTTCTAAATTTAAATTATCAACTGCAATTACATCCTTATATTCTTTTGTTAAATTTACTAATTTAATGACGTTCATAATTCATACCTCACTTACACTTTAATAGTACCATCTTTAAATAAATAAATCCGTAATAATGAATATTCGGTCATTTTTTTAACTTAATCGGATAAATTTTCTTAGATTTGTATCAAAGTGTTTCAC
>JAZNYN010000139.1:0-9354 GCA_045594405.1 Anaeroplasma sp. | reverse complement strand
AAATAAAGCTATAGAGAGAATAATATTAGATATTATTTATATTCCTAAGACAGACTTTCTCAATCTTAAATATTATTCTAGCCTATATAAAAAAGACTATGCCTTAGAAAGCATAGCTTTAGATATAAAAATAAAAACAGTGGATTAACCACTGTTATTTACAAAACTGGCAGGGGCAACAGGATTCGAACCCGTACCAACGGTTTTGGAGACCGGCGTGCTACCATTGACACCATGCCCCTATGTTTCGCAATAAAGAGTATATCACACAAATTCTCTTTTTTCAAGGAAAAAAAGTTATTATTTTTTATTGTCTAATCTTGTCAAAAATAGTAAAATGAAAATATAGACTAGGAGATGATTTTATGACATTACAACAAATAGTAGATTTTTGTATTAGTTGGGTACCAACTATATTATTTGGAGTTATCGTTCTCTGGGCCGCATTAGTTGGCTTAATTAGAGGCTTCAGAAAGAGTTTAATCCTATTAATTAATGCTGCAATTTCAGCATTAATTTTACTGATTATCTATTTAATTATGGTTAACTCTAAGGGGATTGATGTAAGTATTGTTAATTTGGCTAACAAAATTCTTCCAGCTACAGGAATGGGGACTGTACAGGAATTATTTGATGTAAGTCCAGAATGTAAGTCGTTAACTGAAATTTTGCTTGAGGGACTTCCAAAGACTATGAACCTTGGTGATGGTATGGCACTGGTTATGGCCGAAAATGGTGCTTACCTAGGTGCAGTGGTTAACAGTGTGTACCATATAATTTTAGCTATAATATGTGGACTTTTCTATCCATTTGTAGTGTTTATATTCTACATTGTTTATCTATGCACATTCAGAGAAGGTAAATATAAGAAGCGTAAGAGAAAGGCCCATGAGGAGGACCCAGAAAACAATCCACCATATAGAAAAAGAAGACTATTTGGTAGCCTAGTTGGTATGGCACGTGGCTCTGTTGTAGGCTTAGTGTGGCTATCATTTATTGGTTCTATTTTATTTATCGCAGTTGGTGATAATGGTAAAAACAATGATGTAGATGTTGATTTCGGTAGTGATGAAATCAATGAATACTATGATATTTATGAATCTGTAGCTTCATATGGTGATAAGGGTATTTATGCAGTGCTTAATGTACTACATGATAGAAATGATGTTCCTTATTATCTGTTTATAGCTGATATTGTTTTATCAGGAAGCTATAAGGATGTTGAAAACAAGGTTAATGCTGAAATTGTTTATCGTAAGGAATTTGCAGCATACACTAAATTTGCAAGAGAAACAATTGAGCTATTAAGTAAGTATGGAGGAGAATATCTTGGCGATATTGTAGCGGGAGATACTGGCGATACAGATATGCTTGTAATGCTACAGGATATTTTTTCACAAGATGGCTTCCAGGATGATTTTGATAGATTAATTGATGATTTTGAAAGTGATACATTTATTATTAATTTTGCATTATCATTTGTAGATTCATTTGCTAGAAACATTGATAAGCAGGAGTTTATTGAAACTATGAATCCAGATACTGCAGAGCTATTAAAGATTTTATTAACAGGTGAGGATGCAATCACTGTATCAAATATTGTTAGTAAGGATGATGCAAAGTTACTTCTTAATACAGTAATAGAGGTTGTAGCAAGTGGCGCTGTTAGCTCTGATACTGCCGATGTAATGGCATCTGTTTCACTTGTTAAGGATTTATTACCTAATTTAACTAAGCTTTCAATTTTTACAGACGAAGCTAAGCGTGATAAGGGTAATAAGGTGTTATCTCATGTATATGCTTATTTAGCGACAAATATTGATAATAGTGATGATTCTATTGAAGAGGTATCAAAGAAGCTATCAGCACAAGCAGGCTCAGAAATTGATAATGTTGAGTGGATGAGCGAAATTGAAATGCTACTTAATAGAGCTCCTGATGTATTAGAAATTTATGAAAATTCATATGATGCTGAAAAAGAAGAAATTGATATTCTGCATATCCTAGATGCAGATAATCCACATGCTTTAGAAAACGAACAAGCATTAGATAATATTATTAATGATTTATGTGATTCAAAATTATTAGGCGTTGTTTTATCAATGACATTTATTGAGGATGCAATCGTAGAAGGCTTATCAAGTATTGTTGAAGACTTTGCAATGCCAAGTGATTTACAATATACAAGAAAATATGATGAGGCTGGTAATGTAGTTGAGGATGGTGAGCTATATTCAGTATTAACAGCTCTAAAGGCTATGATGAAAAATGGCTTGGGCGATGTAGTTGATTCTATGAGTGAAGCAGAAGGCGAAAACTCAACTGGTATGATTAAGGACCTTGTTGATTTACTATTAATAGAGGATAGTGGTGAATGTGCTTTAGATAAGCTTGTTGAATCTAAGCTATTAACATACACTCTTTCACAGGTAGTATTAGGATTAGATTTAGGTGAAGGTTTAACTATTATCGTTCCAGAGGAATCATTAGATACAACATCAGATGTAAATGCAGCTGGTGAACCAATTAAGATTATTAAGAAGGATGAATTAAAGAGTATTGTTTCATCTATCGGTAATGTGCTTCCTGAAGCAGAAGGCGAGGAAATGATAGATATTAAGAATATCATTTCTAAAAAGGATGAAATTTTAGAAAGTAATATTTTACATGCTACAATCATAAGCTTCTTAGTTAACTCATTTACTGTAGAAGAGGGCGAAGATGAAATGATTATTATCCCTGCAGCTTACAAGAATGATGCTACAGAGGATAGATTAAGAAATTATTTTACTCAAACAGTATGGTATCAAACAAAAGAGGTTAGTAAGGTATTAGATGCTATCGATATGCTGTTAGGCATTACTACATCTGATGAGCCATTTGATTTAGAAAATATTGATTCAGATGCTATATTAGAAAATGTGACAACATTAACTGATGATGCAGATGGTATTGCTTCTACACCTGAAACAAAGCTAGATATTTGCTATCAATCAATAATTATTCAGGGTACATTAGCTAAGCAAGTAGATAATGTATTATCAGAGGATTTTGTTGATGCCGAGGTTAAGGTGCTTGCTAAGGAAACAGAAACTGGCTACTATAAGGCAAAAGAGGTTGCTGCATTAATAGACGCTATTAATGTTTTAGAGCTAGACTTTAATAATTTAGATACAGATACAATTACAAATTTAATTTCTGAGCTTAATGATCAAGCTGATTCTAAGTATGGTGAGGATGTAACTAAGCTAGATGTATGCTTTGAATCTGTTATTATTAAGGGTGTATTAACTAAGCAGGTTGATAATGTATTAACTGATGAGCTAATTGATACAACTATAAGAAATTCCACTAAGGTTGATAATTTCTATACATCTAGTGAGATTGGTGCATTATTAGATGGTGTTGAGGTTTTAAATCTAGACTTCAATAATATTGAGATGGATACTATAAAGGACTCAGTATTATCATTAAATGATGATGCAGATCCATCTGATTCAAAAGACGAAACAAAGCTAGATATTTGTTTTGGCTCTGTAATTTTCCAAGGTATATTGACTAAGCAATTAGATAATGCTTTAACAGATGAATTAGTAGATACTGATTTAAGAGATTCAACAAAGGAAAATAATCTATATACTTCAGCTGAGGTTGGTTCTTTAATTGGTGCATTAAATGTCCTAGATATTGACTTTACAAATATGGATACTAGCGCAATTAGTAATGTAATCAATGAATTAAATGATGATGCAAATCCATCTGACTCATCTGATGCAACTAAGCTAGATGTATGCTATGAATCAGTAATCTTTAGAGGTGTTGTAACACTTCAAATTGATAATGTTATGACAGATGCTTTAGTAAATCAAGCATTAAGAGACTCAACAAAGGTTGATGATTTATATACTGCTAAAGAGCTTGTATCATTATTAGATGCTATTGAAATTATTGGCATTGATTATAACAATATGGACTTTGATAATATTCAAGGTATTGTATTAAGCCTAGCTGATGATGCAGATCCATCTGATTCATCTGATGAAACAAAGCTAGATATATGCTATGAATCAATCCTATTCCAAGGCATTGTTGCAATGCAATTAGATAATGTATTAACTACTGACCTTCTTACTGCAGATAACAAGAATAGAATTACAGTTGAATATTTATCTACAAGCACAAGAATTTACTTAAAGGATGATATTGCTGCTGTAATCAATTCTATAAATAGCTTAGGTATAGAGGATATTAGTAATCTTGATTTAGATAATGTTACAATTCTAAAGGAAGATATTAACACAATCGCTAGCTCAAGAATTATTCGTGCTATTTTAGATAAGAATCTAGAGGATTCTGCTACATCTGCAGCGGGATCAACTGCATTATTTATTTTACCTAATCGTGCACGTGATTATGAGGCTGGAGAATACACATATTTATCTGAAGCTGAGGTTAAAAATTTATTATCAGTTTTATGGGATGAGCTAGGAACTGATGCTGGTTCTGGTAAGAAAACTATTAGTATGAGTGTTGATTTATCTGAATTATCAATTAATAGCGGTAATATCGATGATTTCACAAGCTCATATATTGTTCTATCTACAATTTCAGATAAGCTAGCAAGCTATCTATATATCCCAGCTTCTGCTAAGGATACTGCCTCTGATGCATTATCTACTGATATTAAGGCAGAGGAATTAAGCAAGTTTATCACAGCTGTTGAGGCATTCCAACCAGGTGGTATTACTATCAATGTTAACTTCAGCACTGAAAGCCTATCATTAACAAGAGCTAAGATGGCTATTGTAACAGCTTCTGAAATTATGCATTATGCTGTTTCTAAGCAAATCGTAGATAATATAGCAGGTATTCCTACTGAAGCATTTGCTACAGGTACAGCTTCATCAGAAAATCCACTAATTACTGCATTAGAGATTAATAATCTAGTTATGGCTCTTCAAGATATTATTGGTGGTAGAAGCACATCAAATGATGACCCTACAATTGAAATCAATGATATCAATATTAATGGTTCAGATATGACTATTACTAAGGCTAAGATTAATTCAATTATGAACACTAATAGATCATATATTGTTCATAATATGATTACTGATACTATCACTGAAACATTAGGGGTTGTTCCACAGGCTGCATATTTGGATGCTGAATTTAAGTATATTAATGCAAGCGAGGTTACTGCAATTATTGATCTTGTTGGTACTGGCTCAGGTGATAATAAGGGTATCAGCATTGGTGGTTCAAACTCATTTAACTTCTCAGAGATAAATATTGATGCTGAGCTAATTGCTAACACTAATGTATTAAGATATAAGGTATCTCAAGAATTATTTGGTGTTTCTGGTACTTCAATATTTATTCCTGCTGGTGTCAAGAATATAGTTAATGTTGTAGGTGCTACAGGTACACACTATTGGATTAATGATGGTGAAATTGAGGCATTCCTTGATGGTGTAGCTTCAATTACAGGTGGCTCATTAGATGTTACTAGCATAGATATTTCATTCCCAGAGGAAAAGGAAACAGTTGCTGAAAGTGCAATCCTTCGTGCAACAATCACTGATAAGCTATCATTTGAATCTGGTGGCTCTTCAATTGCGATTTTAGCTGATGCTGCTGATAAGGATTCTTATGCTACAGAGGAAATGCCAATTATAGGTAAGGATGAAATGACTAGACTATTAAATGCTATCGAAATCATCCTAGGTAGTGGTTCATTTGAGGTTGAATTAGATATAGCATATATAGCTTCATTAACAGAAGAAGCTGTATATACAATTACAACTTCTAGCATAATGAAGAATGTATTAACAAATATGATTGCAGCTGTTGGCTTCAATGTTATGGCTACTACACAAGCAAGTGTTCAAATCTATAATGGTACAGCATTAGAGGACTATGCATTAGTAAGCACTGCTATACCTGGTTACTATGGATTAGCTAATGATGTTTTAGTAACTGCTGATTATTCAGTATACGCAGTAGAAACAGGCACAACTACTACTATTAATGTTTGGGTTGAGCAAAAGACTCTTCAAGCATATATTGCGATTGTAAAATCTAACGCATAATTTAATAATAAATAAGGCAATTCTTCGCAATTGCCTTATTTTTACGTTAAAATTGTTATAAAATGTCGTTGTTTATTTGATTTTACGTAAGTAAAAAGATATAATTAATAGTAAGTAGTACGATATTTAATATAGGCAGGTGATTAGTGTGTTTGATAATCCTTTTGATTCTTTAAATGAAAACGAAGATGTTTTTTCATACATGGCTAAGGAACGCTATAGTACCGTTGCTCTTTTTGATTTAGAAAAGGGTGTTGTTACTGTGCATGTTAATGAGTTTGATCCAGATACAGTAGGAAAGGAATTTCCTTTATCTGATTATTTGCTATACATGGCTGAATCATGTAGAAAAGCAAATATGGATTTAAGCTGGTTCCCATCATTAGGTGACATGAAGGATCCTGATTTTACAAAGAGCATAACAAAGATAGTTTCTTTAATTAGAAATGAGGAGATTGGCTTTATTAAGTGCGAAATATCTCCTTTTGGATATTCATTTGATGGAAGTGTAAGTAAGGTTGTTTATACAACTAGAGACATTACAAGTGACATTAAGGAATATGATGCATTAATCGCAAACATTAATCACCAAAAGGATGTAGAGGAAAACTATGTTGATAGTAAGACTGGTCTTTTTACTATGGAGTATCTTCGCAAGATATTAGCTAGTATTTCTTCAACTGATGACCATATTAAATATTCACTTATCAAAATAGATATTAGACACTTTGAATCAGTGTTTGAGGTGTTTGGTACTGCTGCATCAGATGACTTTGCTAACTTCTTATCAAAAACATTACTAAAGCTTATTGATAGAAAAAGCTCAATTTTAATTCATGAGTATGCAGATTCATTCTATGTTTTAACAGAAAGTAAAAAGGAAGTCATTGACGAAAGAATGAGTATTATTCGTTCATTAGTTCAAGAATATGACATACCTATTAGATTAAATATGAAGTGTGGTGTATACCATTTACATGAAAAGGGGCTTGCGCCAGACATTATTATAAACAGAGCCAAGATGGCATCGGATTATATTATTAATGATGAATCAGTTGGTATTTGCTATTATGATGAAAGCATAAAGGATGAAATCATTAAGAAGACCGATATTAAGGCATATTTCCATAAAGCTATTAAGCATAGAGAAATTGAATTATACTATCAGCCTATTTATGATACATTCACAGAGAAGGTTGCAGTTATGGAGGCACTTGTTCGTTGGAATTCTCCAGAGCTAGGCTTTGTTACTCCTAATATGTTTATTCCAGTATTAGAGGAAAGTGGATTGATTGTTAAGCTTGATGATTATGTATTAGATAGAGCATTTGAGGATATTAGAAGAGCTCAGGCTCGTTCCTTACCTGTTCCTGTATCAATCAACTTCTCAAGACCAAAAATCATTCAAAAGGGCTTTGCGGATCAGCTTCAAGCAAAGCTAGATAGAGCGGGACTAGAAAAGTCATTTATCAAGATTGAGGTTAATGAAAAGGCCTTATCAGCATCAACTGATGAGGTAATAAGAGCAGTTAATGAATTAACTGCAAAGGGCTTTATTGTTGCTATGGATGACTTTGGTAGTGAGGATTCTTCACTTAATGCCCTAAAGGAATTTAACATTTCAATTCTAAAGCTTGATATGAAGTTCTTTAAGAATTTTGATACAAATGATAAGGCTAAGAAGATTGTAGAATATGCCATTAAGATGGCGCATGCAATTGGCCTAAGAGTGGTAGCCGAGGGCGTGGAAACTAAGGGTCAGCTAGACTTCCTTAAGAAAAACGGCTGTGAGCAAATCCAAGGCTGGTACTTTGCTAAGGCTATGCCATTTGAGCTAGCATTAAAGAAGGTAGAGGAGGATGGTGCTCATACTCTTGAGGATGTTAATAAGGCAAAGCGTAACCTTAGTAGAAGAGAGGAATTCCTAGCTAAATATCGTATTGAGTTTTCTCAAAAGCTAATATTAGAGTTTATGAGCTGTGCTAATACAAAGGGTAATAATGCAGCTATTAACGAAATGCTAAAGAGTATTTGTAGATATTATCAAGCAGATAGAGCCTATGTATTTAATGTTGATAATCAAAAAAAGACAACCACAAATATTTATGAATACATTATTCCTGGTAATAAGAGATTGGCATCTACGATGAAGGATGTACCTTTATCTAAGGTAGAATTATGGATTGATTTATTAACTAGAAATGATAAGATATGTATCAACTCTATAGATGATGATGACATTGTAGATAGTGATGAATTTAAGATGCTTAATAAGCTTAATGTAGATTCATTCCTTGCAATACCGTTTTATTTAAATAAGCAGCTAATTGGTTATTTAGGTGTTGATAATCCTAGATTTGATTATAAGAATGAATACCTACTTAGAACTATAGCTTACTTTGTTTTCTATGATGTATCTACTAAGCTTGCAATGGATAGATTAGAAAAGCTAAGCACATATGATACATTAACAAGCGTAAAGAATAGGAATTGCTATGTTGAAAAGGTTGAGGAGCTTACACATAATATGCCCAAGACCTTGGGTGCTTTATTCTGTGATTTAGACGATCTTAAAGCTACTAATGATGAATATGGTCATGAGGTTGGTAATACAAAGCTTAGAATTTTAGGCTCTATACTAAAGAAAATCTTCCCTGATTATTCTTATCGTGTGGGTGGAGATGAATTCGTTGTTTTAATTCCAAATATTGGTGAAATTGAATTTGGTTTATTATTAGATGAATTTAAGTATACTATTAAGGCTGATAATGAGATTAATGTATCAGTTGGCTCTGCATTTGTTAATGCTCCAGAAAACATTGAGTCTGTAGTTACACTTGCTGATAGAAGAATGTACGAAGATAAAAATAATAAGCATAATAGATAAAAAGATGTGGTGCTAAAGAAATAGCACCACTTTTATAAAAAATAAAAGGCTTAATAAATTTAAGCCTGACAATTCAAATGGGGCGCATAACGCGGTTCGAACGCGCGAATGTCGGAGCCACAATCCGATGTGTTAACCACTTCACCATATGCGCCATATGTACGTCCTTTTAAAACGTGCATTATAATTATACCTAAAAAATATAATTTGTAAAGAGTTTATGTTGAATTATTTTAAAAAAATGATACAATATCTCTAGTAGGGAAAATATACTTAAGAAAGGTATTTAAATATATGGTAAAAAAGATTTTAAAGGTTTTATATATAGGATTTGGAATTGTACTTGGTTTTATCTTATATATAGCTATTTATAAT
>JAZNYN010000138.1:0-9887 GCA_045594405.1 Anaeroplasma sp. | reverse complement strand
ACATAGGCAAAAAAAGCCTCATAGAAAACTTTAGTCTATAAGGCTTTATAATATTTATTTAGAATCAAATGGATTAAATGAATCATTAAAAAATCCATTAAAATGATCATTGTTTGTTATTTTATCCTTCCAATCCTTAATTGTTTCTTCAGGCATTATTTCACCTGTTTTACAATCAACAATATAGCTTAATTTAAAGCTTGCAACATTAATAGTTACTAAATATACCATCTTTCTATCATTATTTTCATTCTTATGATAAATTGTAGTTACATCATATTTAACGATGTCACTCATAGACATATTTAGATTACCTAATAATTGATTGATGATATCTGTTTTTTCAATAAATCCACCTGGCTTACCAGTAATTACCTCATCATGATGATTGTCATCTTTTTTTGTAGATTGATAAATTAAATCAAGCTCATGAATAGTCATATTCACTAATTCATCAATTTGTTCTTCAGTATATAAATCATTATTGCTAATTATCTTACTTATAAGTTGCATCTTACCATTAGAAATATTATGCTCGTCAGCAGATTTTTTCAGCTCATCATTCATTTCAACCTTTTGAGCTATAATAGAGCATTGCATTTCTTCATTATCCTTAAATACATTATTGATTTTCTCACAAATATCATCTAATGATACACTATCATTTTTACTATCAACGCTAACTAAAATTGAATTAGTATCACTAGTTAAATAGCCATTTGAGTACATAGCACCAACAATAGCATATACAGCTGTATCAAAGCAAATACCATCAAGCTCAATATCTTCTAATATTGAAGCACCATCATCATTAATTGCAGAATAATCAACCACATTGTTGTTTTCATCAAGCTTAATTTCAACACTAGGGTTTACATCTAGTGTAATGCTTGCTTCCACATTAGGTGCTTGAGGATTTATTTCAAGCCCTCCAATAAATATACCAGCCACGAATAATGCAGCCGCTAATAGTCCATAAGCAAGCCTAACAAAGACTGAGCTACGCTTCTTAGGCTCATCTACCATTACATAAGATGTTGGTTCGATTTGCTTAGTTTTTTTGCATTGAGATTTAATTTTAGATAAAAAATCAGGAGTATCTTCGTTAAAAGATTCATTGATTATTTTTTCAATTTCCTTTTTATTCATTTAATTAACCTCCTTTGCAATGTTTTGAAGCTTTTTTATAGCTCGGTTATATTTCGAAAGCACTGTTGATAACGGCTTACCTAATAGATTGGCTATATCCTTAAATTTCATATCAGAAACAATATGAAGGGTTATAACCTCTCTTTCAAAATCATTAAGCTTACTTAATAGTGTTTTTACATATTCGTTTTTTATTTTTGAATCAATTGGGTCAGTATTGGTATCTGATACTGTATTTATTACTACATCTTCATTTACTAAGGCAGCCTTTGATTTAACTTGAAAATATCTATTTATTACATTAGTTTCAATTTTAACTATCCAAGCTAATGGCTTACCCATAGGAGTATATAGTTTAGCATTTTCATATATTCTAATAAATGTGTCCTGTAATATATCATCAGCATCTAATTTGTTTTTTACCTTTGATAATGCAAAAGCATAAATATCCGTCTTTATGGTCTCATAGAGCAGATCCATGGCATCAATATTTCCATTTGCTAAAGATATAAGACATTCCTCAATGATAGTATTTTTATTTTTAATATCTTTCATTGCAGCAAATCTCCTTATCAGTATTATTCATACTCCATATTATACCATAAAACTACATATTTAGATATTATTTATTTACTGATATTATAATAATTTATAGGATTTTATCATCCTCATAAATATAATAATCCTTTTCATGATTTTATCGCAAATTATGGAAAAAACTACTACAAAGTAGTAGTTTATGTGGGGGCTTAATTATTCTTATCTTCTCCACGCCAATTATTAATCTTATCCATTATATCATCAAGCATATCCTTAATTTCATCCTCATGCTCTTTAATTTTATTCTCAAATTCATTTCTACGCTTTGAAGCCTCATTCTTAAAGAATTCTAATGCTTCTTCGCATTTACCCTTCTTTTCGTTCTTAACAAGCTCAACTTGAGCCTCATACTCATCTCTTAAAGCATCACATTCAGCCTTTTTTGCATCATATAAAGCCTGTAATTCAGCCTTTTGTTCTTCTGAAAGCTCAGGATTTTGAAGTTGAATTTCTAAAGACTTTAATTCTTTAATTAATGTAAATAGTTGTTCATATTCAGCCTTAATTTGTTCAACAGCTACCTTATATTCTTCTCTAAGGTCTGCAGTTAAGCCATTATTTTTTGCATCATCTCTTATTAGATTAATTCTTTCCTCATAAGTTAATGCTAAAACCTCTTCTTCAGTCATTTCTGGATATAATTGTAAAATACGATCTACAATTCTAGCTTCCTTTTCAGAAATTGCCCATTCAACTGCCTTATCTCTAAAGTCTTCTAATTCTTCCTTTACTGCCTTACCATAAATACCTTTTTGAGTAAAGAATTCATTTACCTTGTCAGTAACCTTAGCCTCTAGCTCTAATACAAATTCTTCATTAATACCATCAGTTAAGATATATACTTTTGCTTCTTCACAATCAACATCAATATACCCTAGCTCAACTGCGATAGATGTGAATTCCTCTGCTGCCTCTTCACAAGTTAAACCAATCACTTCGATTTGACATAATACAGTTTGACCATCTTCGTTAATTGCATTAACTGATACTACTGTTCCCTCTTCATCAACAACAAGCTCGATTTCAGGGTTAATTCTCATACTTACATAAGATAAAGATTCATCTTCATTTACCTCTGGAAATAATTCACAGCTTGCAAGCCCAACACAAGCAAACACAAATGCAAATAGCACACCAAATAATTTTAAAGTTCTTTTCATAATTATTAATTCCCTTCTATTTTTAAAATTTTATTATTGATTTTTACTTAATAAAGCAAAGATTTTTTACTTTATTCACTTATACAATAATAATAAAATTAAATTTATCGCAAAAAATAAAAAAAACTATTACTTTTTTTCGTAATAGTATTTTTTTCTTTATTTTGCTAAAGCTGTACCAGTAGATGAACCAATTGTTATAGTATATGTTTCACCTGAAATGATTTTGCTGTTAGATATAATAATTATTTGATAAGCAAGCACAGGTATAAGCTCAGCTACAACCTCACCCTGTGAGTTCTTAACTGTAATTGCAGTGTTGGCAGTTTGAGAGCCTACACTAACTCCTATTACACCTTGACCACTTCCTGTAAGTGTTTGAGCCATCATAGAAGAGCCTGAACCGTAGAATTCTCCACCAGATATAGTTCCAGTCTTATCATAGTCTAAAACTGCTGTATCACCATTTGTAGGTCCACAGACGTATACAACGCCACCTGTAATAGATAAGCTTCCGTTTGCATCTATTCCATCTCCAGATGCTTGGATGTATAAATAGCCACCAGAGATCTTAATGTAGCCATTTCCTGATGATGCTCCTCCACCACCAAAATTATCTCCTGGTCTACCATGACCACCACCTGGTCTAGTTGGCATGCCTGAATTAGTTACTCCACTTGAATCATTACCACCTGCAGCATTTAAACCATCGTCACTACATACCATACTGATATTTCCACCAGATACATTAATTGTTAAGGCCTCTAGTCCCTCATATGACTTGGTAATATTAATTGTTCCATTAGCTATTTGAAGTATTTCATCAGCATGTATACCATCATCTGATGTACTAATATTAAGGGTGCCACCATTTATGACAACAGATGAATTAGAATGAATTGAATCATCGAATGAATTTATTGTATATGCACCATCACTAATTAAAATTGATGAGGTTGCCTTAATTCCCTTTAGGCTTGTATTTAAAGTAGTATAGGCTGGACCTGTATATATATTAAATGTTCCTGCTTCTATTTCTATTGTAAGATTGCTGCTGATACCATCATCTGCTGCAGTAATATCAAACTCACCACTAGCAATATAAATATATCCTAATGCCTCATCATCAGAATTTTCAGCATGTATACCATCCTTACCTGCTTCAATTGTAGCTACTACATCACAAATTCTTATGCTATCATTAGCATCCAAACCGTGATTAGCTGCATCAATTGTGTAGCTTCCACCAGCAAGCACTAAATCATCCTTACATACAATACCATTTCCATATGGAGATGAAATAGAAATTGCTCCACTTCCATTAATTGTAAGGTCTTGCTTCGAAAAGATTACTCCGTCAACATTATTGTCATCAATTTGTATAAAACCATTTACATTTGATAGACTATTAGTCGTACCATCAATTAATGTAATAAATACTTTGTCTGCTTCCTTAACATATAAGGAAGCGAAGTTATTGTTTGTTATATCAACGTTATTAAATATTATATGAGGCTTAGTATCCTTTGCATCTACAATTATAGAGCCGTTATCTAACTTGCCACTAAATATATAGGTTGCCCCAGACGTTAAGGTAATAGTAGTACCATTAACACTAGCCTTAACTGATGTACAGCTAATCGAATCACCATTTAGGCTAACAGCTATAGCACTATCCTCATCATAATCAGTATCATAATCATTATCAGTAAACATATCAGATTCTTCCTTTTCAAAATCTGTACTTGGAATAAGCTCACCTGATACATCATCATTATTTAAATTACAGCTAGCTAAGCCAAAACATACAGCCAGTATCAAAAATATAAGTCTATGCTTTTTCATAATTTTCCCTCTCATACATTTAATACAATAATATTTTTTTGCATTTTATTGCAAATATGAACTAAAAGTATTTTACCCCTAATTATTATAGCTTATTAAGTTACATAAAATTAATTTATGTTAAAAATCACATAATTTCGCATTATAGTTCGTAAATTGCAAGTTTTTCTCTTCTATCATTATTTTTAAATAAATATTTTAAATCAATATCTTCAATATGTCTTATTGTACCTATATTTGAAAGCAAATCTAAGTATTCATCTGATGGGTAATAAAAGAATAATTTAATTTCTCTATAGTTTCTTTCTAAAGAGCTTCTTAAATTCATAATTACATCCTTTAATACCTGTATTGAAAATGGATTAAAGAAGTAAGCACAGGTTACATCGTCTTCAATTATATAATCTGATGCATTAGCATTAATGAATTCAACTCTTCCGCTACTTACCGCTCTTTTATGGTTTTCAATAGCACTATTATATAACCTTGGGTCATATTCTACACCTATTACCTTACACTTATTGTAAAAGGCTAAATAAAAGCCAACTCTCCCCTTACCACAGCCAAAGTCAATCAATTTATCAGATTTTGCTATATATCCACTATTTGATAAGGCTTGCAGAACTGAATATGGTGTAGCTTCATAGGGATAGTTTACAAAGTTAGATTTTGAATCATCTCTTCCACTAGTCTTTATTTTTAATAATTTATCCAATTCCATTTCTAAGCTCATTAGCCTCACCTCTTATTCACAATAAATATTATAAACTATTAAATTAAAACTGCAAGAAAATACTTGCAGCTTATCTTATTCTTGATGTTCAATTTGTAAGACTTCTTTACTTTGATCTAAAGCTAATACCTCTTTAGATATCTTAGGCTTCCTTTGCTGAGATCTCTTATAATCCTTCTTACGTCTTGCTTTAATCTCTTGCTTGTAATTTACTCTCTTTATCTTAGCAAGCATCTTTTCATCTACCTTTAAATCTAGAGTCTTAATATCAATATTCATCTTCTTTGTTATTGAATTAATCATGCCTGTAGCAACAAGATGCTCTTCTCTAAATTTATCAAGATCATATCTTGCAGCATTTAATATAAGCTTAATCTTAGCATTAATTATATTAACAATAATATCACCAAAGATTAAGAACATATAGCCTAATACCATAACAAATGTAATTAATAAATCAATATTGTTAGAGTTAGTACTTGTAATAACCTCATAAACACTTAGGCCAATTACTAAAAGATTAATTACTCTTTTAATGGCTGTAAAAACAAGCTTAGTTTTTCTTCTTTTTTCAGATTGCTCCAATGTGTAGAATTCTTTTGTAGAGGCTAGGTGGTAAATAAAGTATCCAAAAGAAACAGCAGCTAAAGCAATATTAAAATAATAGAATCCTGAACTAAAAATTATACGATATGCTAAATATCCTAAGTAAAGGATTTGAAACAAAAGATCAAAAAGATAAATCATTCTTTTTATAAAATCAAGTGTATCTAAAAAAGCATTATATGTGTGCTTCATAATATTTACTCCCTTCTACAAAAATATTCTATATATAAATAATATAGCAAATTTTTTACTTAATATCAATTTTTGTAACTATATTTAGGTTTAATTTTTTACCCCACTCATATGCATATTCTACAGCCTCATCGTATACATATTCAGGCTTATGTGCATCTGAGCCTATTACTACCTTTATATCCTTATATTCACTAACTATTTTCCAAAAGTCTTCATTTGGATACGCAAATTTTCTACCATAGTTTAGCCAGTCCCTAAGCTTGTTGCAATTAATTTCTAGATAAACATTGTTCCTTACTGCAGCCTCACACATATCTCGCGTAACCTCTTCAGCAAGCTTATCAAATGGCTTATCCCTATAGCTATATAAAAATAGGTCTGGATGAACAAATATCGTAAACAACTTACTATCTAGTGCCTTGCATGCTGTTATACCATAATACTTAATAAACTCTAAATTACCAAATGAGTTATTAAGCTTACCATCATAATAAAAATGATGTAGACCAAAATTTAAATAATCAACCTTGTCCTTTAATTCCATTAAAACAGGAATAAGCTTATCATAATATTCACACTCAAAGCCACTATATATTTTTATTTGATCCTTATATTTAAGTTTAGCCCTTTCTATTTCTAAAAGATATTCATCTATTTGAGCATAATCCATTTTTGTTCTTAGATTAATCCTTTTAAATTCCTCATCATCATAAAAGTAATCTGGAACTGGAACATGATCAGTAATACCAATTTCTGATAGATTTAATTCTATAGCCTTTTTAACATAATCCTCAACACTTCCCTCAGCATGCTTGCAAAAGGCAGTGTGTGTATGATATGAATTAATCATTTATATCACCTATTTCTTTAATATCCAATTATAATCATTATGATAAATCATTTGTCTGGTCATTCCACCATCTACACAAATGTTTTCACCTGTAATAAACGAAGCACTATCTGAGCATAAGAATAAAACTACCTCAGCAATGTCACTTGGCTTACCAATTCTTCCTGCTGGATGCTGAAGATGGTCCTCCTCATCACCAACAAAATCAGTGCTAGTATTTATCCAACCTGGAGATATAGAATTAACTCTAACCCTATGAGCTAATGAAACTGCAAGTGAATGTGTAAGTGCTGCAATACCACCCTTGCTTGCTGTATAGCTTTCACTTTGAGGTTGACTCATTCTGTCTCTAGAGGATGATATATTAATTATAGAGGCACCTTCATTAAAATAGGGTGAAAATAGCTTAACTAAATAAAATGGAGCAGTCACTCCTACGGCTAGAGCATTATTAAATTCTTCATATGTACAATTATCAATTCCCTTGAATAAAGGTGGAGCGTTATTAATTAAATAATCAATCTTACCTTCCTTTTCAATTACGTAATCAACAAAGCTTTCTAATGTTTTTTTACAAGAGATATCACCAACATAGTGTTCACCCTTTACAATATCAATTACATAGCATCTAGCATTTTGCTTAATAAAAGCCTCCTTGATGGCCTTACCAATACCATTTGCACCACCTGTTATAACGCATACCTTATCTTTAAACATAGAGAACTACCCCCTATAAATCGAAAACTTTAACATCTTTATTTTATTATACTATATTTTATAATTAAAATAAAACTTAAAAATGGCTGCAGTTTTGCAGCCATTAATTATTACTACTCTTCAGTATAATTGTACTGGAATTTTGCATTTAAAAATTCGTTTTCATTCTCTAATTGGATATCTTGGAAATCATAATAAGAACCACGATAATACAATTTAAAGTTTGATGACATATTATAGAAAGCTCCATCACCAATAAATCTAACTGATGAAGGCATTATTACTTTTTCAAGTCGATAATTTCCTCTAAATGCACCTGCACCTATTTTAGTTACATTACCTTTAATATTAACCTCATTTAGATATGTACAGCCACCTAAGAAGCCCTCGGGTATTTCAGTTACATTTTTTGAAACAACCATACTGTTAATACTTTCACATCTACCAAATGCACTCTTTCCAATATATGTAATATTGTCGCCTAAATAACTAATAGAAGTACCTGAACCAAAGAAAGCACCTTCACCTATTCCAGTTACAGTTTCTGGAATCCAAGTGTTCATAGCTCCAGCAACCATAATGTTAGTCTCAGTATCAATAATACCACCACAGTTATTTCTAGAATCTAAGTATGTATTATTACTATCTACAACAAACTTCTTAATATATTCAGAATACGCAAATGCATATGGCTCAACCTTTTTAACAGATGCTGGGATGTTAACCTGAGTTAATGCAAAGCATGATGCAAATGCATATTGATGAATTTCCTGTACACCATTAGAAATAACTAGATTATTTAAGCTTCTATTTTGAAAGAACGTACTACCATTAATAACACTTACAGTAGATGGAATTGTGATTGAAGCTAAAGATTGACAATAATTAAAAGCAAATGCCCCAAGATATGTTAAGCCTTCAGGTAAATTAATAGAATATAGGCTTAAGCAATTTTCAAAGCATGCTTCACCAATTGATTCAACAGTATCAGGAAGAGTTACCCTTCTTAATTCTTGACAATCATTAAATGCTTCATCACCTAGGCCTCTAATATTACCTAAGAAAGTAACATACTCAAGTGCTTCACATCCAGAGAAGGTTCTATGCTTAATTACATTTACACTTGAAGGAATAGTTACTTCAACTAATTCCTCACAATCTAAGAAAGCACCCTCCTCGATAGTTGTAATGCTTTCAGGAATTCTAATTGTTTCAATCGCAGTCTCCTTAAAAGCCTCTTGTCCAATTCTTACTACAGGTAATCCATTATATGTAGATGGAATAAATACATCAGCTTTATTGCCAGTATAGCCTACTACAGAATAATCCTGTTCACCATTATTAAGCTCAAAAATTAATCCATCAGTATGTTTTTCTACATGACAGCCTGTACATACAAAATTATCATCATAAGTATGCTCAAGCCTATAGATAATAGTTTGAGGTATTATTACCGTATCACATCTACCACAATGAGAGCCATCTGTTAAGCCTGTTGATGTACATGTAGCCGCATAACCTTGATCAGCAACCTCAAGATGACCTAAGGCTTCAATAGCCTCTTCCTTTGTCTCATCGCAGCCTGTACAACAAATCGTAAGTATACCAGGCTCATTACAAGTAGCCTCAAGAGTAACTGTACCATCATCCCATGTATGCTCTGTATGCTTTTGTCCACCACATGAAGCTAATAGGAAAGAAAATATACCTATAATTAAAGCTATAATTAAATTCTTATTTTTCATAATATATCCTCCAATCGTATTCTTTTAAATATATTATAGTTAAGGCTCTACACCAAAAGTACAACAATAATTTAATTATTTTTAAAAAGTTTTGTATGTAACAAAAAAAGAACTGTAGATTAACAGTTCCTTCTTTAGTTTATTTGTTTTCTTGTAAGAAATATAGAATAGTCTTAGCCACTAATATTGTTCCAATTATATAAAGCGGAAGACACGCTAAGAAAATTTTTGTAGTTTCTCCAAAATCAATAACAATGAAGCTTGCTACTGCAAATAGTACCACACCT
>JAZNYN010000137.1:0-2244 GCA_045594405.1 Anaeroplasma sp. | reverse complement strand
GGTCACATCTTATATGTAGACGGTGGTATCTTAGCTTATATTGGTAAGCAACCTAAGTAATATATAATATTGGTGTAAATATTTTATTTACACCTTTTTATTTTACATAATATGTGTTAAAATGTTTATACTAGAGGTGATCGATATGAAAGAATTAGGCTTAGTAGTAAGTGTTGTAATAATGGCATCAGTTTTTGCCTTATTAGGATTATTTATATATTTATTTATAAAGAAGGATAACGAAAGAGCATCGAAAATATTAGCTATTATGTTCTTCCATACCTTAATATCTCTTGCTATTATGTCATGGTCACTAATATTGATTAATAAGGGCTTCCATATTATTGGTATTTCACTTAACTGGACTCCAGTTGCAGCCTTTATCATTATAGTTGCCTTTGGAATTCATTTTATTGATCATTATATAAGAGGAAAAAAAGGATTTTTACATCTTAAAACAAAGGAAGTAAAGCTATATAGATTACTGCTTCCAACAGCTTATGTAGTTGCTGTCTCAGCTACTGCAGCAGTATTTTATTTTAATTGCTTCTATTATGCATTTATATCAACATTCTAATCCTATTGATAAATAGGATTTTTTTGTTAATTATTTTGAATGTAAACGCTTCCATTCGAATTATACTTTACTATAAATAGTAAATATAGTACAATTAAGGCATATTTTTTAAAAAATCAGGGGGTTTTGATTATGAATGCTGTTTTATCTGTTGTTGGTAAGGATACTGTTGGTATTTTAGCTGCAGTAGCAACTAAATGTGCCGAATACAAGGCTAATGTTAATGATGTTAGCCAAACCATTATTAATGATTATTTTGCTATGTTTATGATAGTAAATATAGACAAGCTATCAATTGAGTTTAATGACTTTGTTGATGCACTACAAAAGTTTGGTGAAGAAAGAAATCTTGATATCCATGTAATGCATGAGGATATCTTTAATTTAATGCATAAGATTTAGTGGTGGCAATTATGTATAATAATCATGAGATAATTGAAACTATAAAAATGATTCAAGAGCAAAATCTTGATGTTCGTACAATTACGATGGGTATTTCATTAATTGATTGTATGGATACTGATATTAATAAATCATGTGAGAAGGTATATAATAAAATTTATAAATATGCTAAGAACCTTGTTGCAACAGGTGAAGCTATTTCTAAAAAGTATGGTATTCCTATCATTAATAAGCGTGTATCTGTTACTCCAATTTCTATGCTAGTTGGTGTATCTGGTGGTGACCCTATTTTATATGCAAAGACTTTAGATAGGGTTGCAACTGATATTGGTATTGATTTTATTGGTGGATATACAGCTTTAGTTCAAAAGGGCTTTGCACCTGGAGAAAAAGAATTGATTGAATCTATCCCACAAGCATTAGCTCAAACTAGTCGTCTATGCTCATCGGTTAATATAGGTTCAACAAGAGCTGGTATTAATTTAGATGCTGTTAAGATAATGGGACAAAAAATAAAAGAAGCAGCTGAAATAACTCAAGACAGAGAATGTATTGGTGCATCTAAGCTTGTAGTATTCTGTAATGCTGTCGAGGATAATCCATTTATGGCTGGTGCCTTCCATGGTGTAGGTGAGGCAGATTGTGTAATTAACGTTGGTGTATCTGGTCCTGGTGTTGTACGTGCAGCTTTAGCTGCAGCTCCTAAGGATGCTTCGATTGCTGATATAGCTGAAATTATTAAGAAGACTGCATTCAAGGTTACTAGAATGGGCCAATTAGTAGGCGTAGAGGCTTCTAGAATGCTTAATCAGCCATTTGGTATTGTTGACTTATCCTTAGCTCCAACGCCTGCTGTAGGTGATTCTGTGGCTCATATATTGGAAGAAATCGGTTTAGAACAGGTTGGTGGCTGTGGTACAACTGCTTGTCTAGCTATGCTTAATGATGCTGTTAAGAAGGGTGGCGTTATGGCATCAAGTAGAGTAGGTGGCTTATCTGGTGCATTTATCCCTGTATCTGAGGACGCTGGTATGATTGCTGCTGCTAGAACTGGTAACCTTACTATTGAAAAGCTTGAGGCTATGACTGCAGTATGCTCAGTAGGTTTAGATATGATTATTATTCCTGGTGATACTTCTGCAGAGGTAATTTCAGCATTGATTGCTGATGAGGCTGCAATTGGTATGATTAATTGTAAGACTACAGCTGTAAGAGTAATACCAGCTGTTGGTAAAAAGGCAGGAGAGGAGCTTAACTTTGGTGGT
>JAZNYN010000136.1:0-2326 GCA_045594405.1 Anaeroplasma sp. | reverse complement strand
GAAAAATTCTCTCTTATTTATTTGAATGGAGGGGTACATATTGGATTTAAAGATTATTGGTGAGATATTTGAACCATATTTAAAGAAGAATAACCTTACCTTGTATGATGTTGAATTCGTAAAAGAATTTGGATATAAGATTCTTCGTATTTCAATTGATAAAAAAGAAGGTATCGATGTTGAGGAGCTAGCGCTTGCAAATGAATATATCTCAGAAAAAATTGAACAATATGATCAAGATTTAGGAGAATATATGCTAGAGGTTTGTTCACCTGGTGCAGAAAAGGTGCTAAGAAGCTTAGAAGAGGTTAATAATTCTATTGGAATGTACATCCATATCGAGCTTCCAAACGCTATATACGAGGGTGTTTTGGAGGATGTAGTAGATAATACTATAATTATTAAAATTAATGCTAAGGGAAGATTTAAAAAGGTTAGCATTAAATATGAAGAAATCAAATTAATCAGATTAGCGGTAAAAATTTAGGAGGTAGCATTTTATGATTAATAAGGAATTTTTTAATTTATTAGACGAGGTTGCAGTAGAAAGAAATATTACTGTAGAAGAGTTATATGAGGTGTTTAAAAAGGCACTTGTAAACTCTTATAAGAAGGTTAATGGTAATACTTCATGTAAGGTTGTAATTAAGCCTGAAAAGTATGAAATCAACTTATTTTCAGTACATAAGGTTGTAGAACAATATACTGAATTAGCAGAAGGTCAAGAGCCACTTGAAATTCAAGAAATGCTACTTGCAGATGCTAAAAAGATTAAGTCTTCTTATAAGATTGGTGACATTGTAGAGCAAAAGCAAGACTTTAAGAACTATGGTAGAATGGCAATTTCAGCAGCAAAGAATGTTTATACACAAGGTGTTAAGACATTAGAACGTGAAAAAGCTTATGCATATTTTAAGGAATTAGAAGAGGAAATGGTTACTGCTACAGTAACTAATATTGGTGAAAAGTTTATTGTTTTAGATTTAGGACACAATACAACTACAACTTTACCAGCTTCTGAATTACTTGCAAATGACCGTTTGGTAATTGGTGATAACATTAGAGTTTATATTAAGAAGGTTGAACAAACTACTAAGGACCCTAAGGTTACAGTTTCTAGAAATGAAAAGCATTTAGTTATCAGATTAATGGAAAACTATATTCCAGAAATCAAGAGTGGTATTATTGAAATTAAGGGTATTGCTCGTGATGCTGGTGATAGAAGTAAGATTGCATTATATTCAAATGATCCAAAGGTTGACGCTATCGGCTCATGTGTTGGTGAGGGCGGCTCACGTATTCGTGAAATCGTTAATGCATTAGGCGGTGAAAAGGTTGACCTATATAAGTGGAGTGAAGAGCCAGAAGAGCTTATTGCAAACTCTTTACAGCCTTCAGATGTTACAAAAGTATTAAGTGTAGACCTAAAAACAAAATCTTCTGTAGTAGTTGTACCTGATGAGCATTTATCTTTAGCAATTGGTAAGGCTGGTCAAAATGTTAGACTTGCAGTTCAATCTTGTGGCTGGAAGATCGATATTATGCCTACTTCAGAGGCTTATGAAAAGGGTTATTTAATCTAATGAAGGAACGTAAGCAAATTCTTCGTACTTGTGTTCAATCGAAAGAAGTATGTGAGAAGAAGGATTTAATTAGAATTGTACGTACTCCTGAGCATAATGTTATCGTTGATTTAAAGGGAAAGGCTAATGGTAGAGGTGCTTATCTTAAGCTAGATAAGGATATCATTTTAGCTGCAAAAAAATCTAAGGCTTTAGATAAAAAGCTTGAGGTTGAGGTACCTGAATCAATCTATGATGAATTATTAGGATTACTATAATGGATAAAATTTTAAATAATTTAGGTCTATGTAATCGTGCTGGAAAGTTAATTTCTGGCACGGATATGGTTTGTGATTATTTAGCATCTGGCAAGGTATGTTATATATTTTTACTCGGGAACGGTAACGGTGAACTTGCAGTCACGAGGCTTACTCACGCCGTCAACCGCCATCTGACTGAGACTTGCGGCACCATTCCAGTACCACAGACGGCGGCAGTCGGTGATTGTGACCTCTCTGCCGTTTCGCTCCTTGATGTGTCCGGCGAACACGCCTGCGCGGTCACAGCGAATGATGTAATAGGTCTCCTTAACGTTGGCGATGTTTTCCATGATAAATTCCCTTTCTGACGGTCTACCACCTACCGACAGGGCACTCAAATCATAATCAGAATGGCAGATCGCCGTCATCGTCCGCAAGTCGGATCGTAGCCATGTCGTTCTGTGAGCCAAGGAGTTGGGATAGGTGGTTGTCTTCCTAAGACCG
>JAZNYN010000135.1:0-2497 GCA_045594405.1 Anaeroplasma sp. | reverse complement strand
CTTGAATTTATTAATAAAAATCAATAGTAAAAACAAAGGGAATCCAGCTGGATTCCCTATTTTATTTACTTAATTTTGATTGGTTCTACATGCCAAATGTCTTCATTATATTGACGCATTGTTCTATCAGTAGTAAAGAAGCCAGATTTAGCAGTATTGATAATAGATGATTCTAACCATCTATCTTGATCCTTATAGAAATCATTAATTTGCTCTTGTGCCTTAACATAAGCATCGAAATCCTTTAATACAAGATATTGATCTCTATTTAAAAGATTTTCTCTTATTTCAACAAATTCATCTTCCTTAACATATTCAAAGAAACCATTTGTTAATTGATCAATAATTTGCTTAATACGAGGATCATTTTCATAAATTTCCTTAGGATTATAGTTCTTTTGAGCATAAATCTCATTTACCTCATTAGCTCTTAAACCAAAAATAACGATATTTTCAGGTCCAACTAAATCATGAATTTCAACGTTAGCGCCATCCATAGTACCACAAGTGATAGCACCATTCATCATAAACTTCATGTTACCAGTACCTGAGGCTTCCTTAGAAGCAGTAGAAATTTGTTCAGATACGTTTGCAGCTGGCATGATTGTTTCAGCATAAGTAACATTGTAGTTAACAACAAATACAACCTTTAATAAATGATTAGTATCTGGATCGTTATTAACCTTATCAGCAATTGTATTAATTAGCTTAATAACCTTTTTAGCAAACTTATATCCTGGAGCTGATTTAGCACCAAAGATAAATGAATGTGGATGATAATTTGCCTTAAATTCAGCATCAGATTTTAACCTGTTATATAAATACATAATATGTAATGCATTTAATAATTGACGCTTATATTCATGTAATCTCTTAACTTGAATATCAAAAATTGAGTTAGTATCTAATGAAATACCTTGAGAATCAAAAATCTTATTAGCTAAAGCCTCCTTACGAGCTTTCTTCATTGCAAAGAATTTAGCCTTTAAATCAGCATCCTTAACATGATCAAGTAGCTTTGGTAGGTTAGCCTCTGGATCTTCAACCCAGCCAGCACAATACTTATTTAAGATTGCAACTAATTCAGGGTTTGAATGAAGACACCAACGACGGTGAGTTATACCGTTTGTCTTATTGTTAAACTTGCCAGGATAATATTTATCAAATACGCTCATTTCAATATCCTTAAGGATATCTGTATGTAATTGAGCAACACCATTTACTGAATATGAGCCATGGATAGCAATGTTTGCCATATGAACAACACCATTTGATAATATTGCCATTTGTTGAACACGTGGGTCATTTTCACCGTAAGTGCTAGAAATTTCTAATACAATACGACGATTAATTTCTTCAGTAATAGTATAGATTCTAGGTAATAATGTTCTAAATAAATGAATTGGCCATTTTTCTAAGGCTTCTGCTAAAATGGTATGATTAGTATAGGCACAGCTGTTCTTTGTAATATACCATGCATCCTCCCAAGATAAATGCTCCTCATCTACTAATATACGCATTAATTCAGGAATAATTAATGCTGGATGCGTATCGTTAATGTGGAACATTACCTTTTCATGTAGGTTACGAACACTACCAAATTTAGCTTTATGTCTTCTTACTGCAGTAATAACACCAGCAGATACAAAGAAGTATTGTTGCTTAAGACGTAAAATCTTACCTTCATCATCCTCATCATTTGGATATAGCATTGAAGAAATATCTCTAAGCTTTCTATGGTATTCAAATGCATCATCTGGATACTTTGATGCTGGTTCTGCAGACCATAATCTTAATGTGTTAACAACATGGTTGTTATCACCAACAATTGGACAATCATAAGGAACAGCCTTAACATATTCAGCATTACGATGCTTAACAACTAATTTACCATTTTGTGAACCCATTTCAACATAGCCATAGAATGGAATTTCTACTGATTCATCATCCTTACGGATTTCCCAAACGTTTCTGTCCTTTAGCCAACGGTCTGGATGCTCAACCTGATAACCATTTTTAATACCTTGCTCGAAGAAGCCATAACGATATCTAATACAGTTACCATGAACAGGCAAGCCTAAAGACGCAACTGAGTCCATAAAGCAGGCAGCTAATCTACCCAAACCACCATTACCTAAGCCTGAATCAGCCTCTTGGTGTTCTACTTCATTCAAATCAATTCCAAGCTCTTGGAATGCCTTTTTAACTACTGGATAAACACCTGCATTCATTAAATTGTTAGTAATCATTCTACCCATTAAAAATTCCATTGAGAAATAATAAACAACTCTACTCTTTTGATTTTGTGTTTGTTCAATAGTCTTACGCCAGTCAGAAGCAATATGATATCTGACCATTTCACCTAATACAACATATTGTTGATATGGTGTTGAGTTTTCAAAGTGTACAGCGTATTTATTTTCTACATTAGAAATATACGCTTGTTTAAATTCCTTTACACTATCAAAACAATTGTACTTCATAAAATTTTTCTCTC
>JAZNYN010000134.1:0-2805 GCA_045594405.1 Anaeroplasma sp. | reverse complement strand
GACCGCTTGGCCTCCGACTTATATTTTTGGTAGTTGGGTAACTGAGCAGTTTTACTGTTAGGAAAGTCCATGCTAGCACAGTCTGTGATGATTGTAGTGTTTGTGCCAGTTTAATAAATAAGGCTGGGCGCCTAATAAGGTGACGGCGGAAGAAGCCTAAGTCGAAAGATATGGTCTATTCCTTAACGTGCCACAGAAACGATGCTTCTAGAAATGGAAGAATGAAACGTTGGTAAACCCCGCAAGCTAGAAACCCAAATTATGGTAGGGGAGTCCTTTGAACCGAACTAGAAGGGACAAGGGGACGATTATTCGTAGATAAATAGTTACCGCTCGAAAGAGTACAGAACATGGCTTATAGGCTACTAAGGAGGACTTCGGTCCTCTTTTCTATTTAATATACACTTTAAGAGTATATTAATTTGTCGCGTAATATTGAAAATAGTGTATTTTTTTAGTATAATTTCATTGTTAGAAATGGAGGTTAGATTATGAGTAATATTAATGAAATGAAAAAACATCAAAAAATGATCAGAAATTTCTCTATTATTGCCCATATCGACCATGGTAAGTCAACTCTTGCAGATAGAATAATTGAAATCTGCGAGTCAGTTGAATCAAGGGAAATGCAAGAACAGCTTCTAGATTCAATGGAGCTTGAGCGTGAACGTGGTATTACAATAAAGCTAAATGCTGTTACAATGACATATAAAGCAAATAATGGATTAGAATACGAATTTCATTTAATTGATACTCCAGGTCATGTTGACTTTACCTATGAAGTGTCAAGATCACTTGCAGCATGTGAGGGTGCAATACTTGTTGTTGATGCTACACAAGGAGTAGAAGCACAAACACTAGCAAATGTATATTTAGCATTAGACAATAATTTGGAGATATTACCATTAATTAATAAAATAGATTTACCTTCTGCTGATCCAGAGCGAGCTAAGCATGAAATTGAAAATGTAATTGGTCTTCCAGCATATGAAGCAGTATTAGCATCTGCAAAGACTGGAGTAGGTGTTAGAGATGTACTTGAACAAATTGTAAATTATGTTGCTGCACCTAATGGAAATATTGAAGCACCAACTAAGGCTTTAATTTTTGACTCAGCATTTGATCCATATCGTGGTGTAGTTGTACTTGTATGTATTAAAGAGGGTATCATTAGACGTGGTGATACTATTCGTTTTATGGCAACCGATGCAGAGTATCAAGTTGTAGAGCTAGGTGTAAGAACACCAAAGGAAGTACAACGTGATTACCTTATGGCTGGCGATGTAGGATTTATCACTGCATCAATTAAGGATATCAATAATGTACATGTTGGTGATACAATCACTACCTTAGAAAATAGAGCAACAGCTCCACTTGAAGGATATCGTAGATTAAACCCAATGGTATTCTGTGGCTTATACCCAATTGATTCAAAGCAATTCCAGGATTTAAGAGATGCACTTGATAAGCTTAAGCTTTCAGATGCAGCATTAGTATTTGAACCTGAAACATCACAGGCCTTAGGCTTTGGCTTTAGAACTGGCTTTTTAGGCTTGCTTCATATGGATATTGTTAAGGAGCGTATTTCAAGAGAATTTGGTATCGATTTAATTGCTACCGCACCTTCAGTAAATTATCACGTATATTTAACTGATGGTTCAATGGTTCAAATTGATAACCCTTCTCAGCTTCCAGATGTTCAATTAATTGATAGAATTGAAGAGCCATTTGTAAGAGCTACAATTATGACACCAACAGAATACATTGGAGCAGTTATGGATCTATGTCAAAAGAAGCGTGGTATTTTTATTGACATGCAATACGTTGAGGAAACTCGTGCTGTTATTCATTACAATATGCCACTTCTTGAAATTGTTTTTGACTTCTTTGATAAGCTAAAGAGCTATACAAAGGGCTATGCTTCATTTGACTATGAAATTGGTGATTATCAGGCATCGAAGCTTGTTAAGATGGATATTATGCTAAATGGTGATGTTGTCGATGCATTATCTACAATCGTTCATAAGGATTTTGCATATCCTCGTGGTCGTGTGTTGGTAGAAAAGCTAAAGGACATTATTCCTCGTCAGCAATTTGAGGTTCCAGTTCAAGCAGTAATTAATAGAAAGGTTATTGCTCGTTCTGATATCAAGGCTATGAGAAAGGATGTATTAGCAAAATGCTACGGTGGAGATATTTCACGTAAGAAAAAGCTATTAGAAAAACAAAAGGAAGGAAAGAAGAAGATGAAGGCAATTGGTAGTGTAGAGGTTCCTCAAGAGGCATTCCTAGCTATACTATCAACTGATGAATCTTAGGAGTAATTTATGAAAGATAAAAATTGTGCATATTGTATGAAGGGTGAGCTACTTGCAAAATTTGGCTACCTTGCATTTGAAACAGAACAATCATTAGTAATCGTATTTAAGGATCAATCACATCCTGGTAGAATGATTGTTGCTCATAAAAATCATGTTTCTGAAATACAATATTTATCTGATGAAGAAAGAAATGCTTATATGAAGGATGTATCAGATGTTGCAAAGGCAATACAAAAGGTATACAACCCTAACAAGGTTAACTATGGTGCATACGGAGACACAGGCTGTCATCTACATTTCCATTTAGTTCCTAAATATAAGGATCAATTTGAGTGGGGCGGAACATTTGTTATGAATACTGGTAAGTTAGTATCAGAGGATGAGTGTAAGGTCATTGCTCAAAAAATAAAAGAAGCATATGATGCATTATAAGAATTAGACCGCTTGGTCTAATTTTTTATTATAAAAAAAATAATTATATGTA
>JAZNYN010000133.1:0-7601 GCA_045594405.1 Anaeroplasma sp. | reverse complement strand
ATAATTTTGTTTCTAACAATAGTACGGGTAAATATTTAATTCGAAAAAGTCAGATTCTATAATTGATACAAAATATATCAAAATGTAATAATGGTACAACTTTTCACTTTTTGAAAATTTACATTTATTATGATAAGGGTTATAATTTAGTAAATGAGGTGAAATATATGAAGGTTAAAATTATTACAGATTCTACATGTGATTTAGGTAAGGATTTGTTAGAAAAGCTAGATATTGAGGTACTACCTCTTTATGTAAACTTTAGCGATGCAACATATTTAGATGGTGTAAATATTGATGTTTATAAGCTATATGATTTAGTTGAGGAAAAGGATGAACTTCCTAAGACTGCGGCTGTAGCTATTCCTACAGTTGAGGAGGTTTGTCAAAAATATTTAGATGAGGGCTATGATATTGTATATACTGGTATATCAAAGGCTATGAGTAGAACCTTTGAAAATGTATATATGGTAGCAGAGGATTTAGGACCAGATAGAATTTATCCAGTTGACTCTAAGAATTTATCTACTGGTATAGGCTTGTTGTTACTAAAGGCCTGTAAGTATCGTGATCAAGGCCTATCTGCAAAGGAGATTGCAGCTAAGCTAGAAAGAGATAGAGAATTAGTATTATCACAGTTTGCGATAGAGAAGATGGATTTTCTACATAAGGGTGGTAGATGCTCAAGTGTGGCAGCATTCTTTGGTACAATGCTAAAAATCAAGCCAATCATTGCTGTACGAGACGGCAAGATGCACGTTCAAAAGAAGCCAATTGGTAAAATGAAGATGGCATTAGATGCAATGCTAAACCAAATTGAGGCTGATAGAAATAGATTAGATGAGGATCATATTTTTGTTACACATTCACTTGGCTTTGAACATGCAGAGTATCTAAAGGAAAAGCTTAAGGAGAAATTTCCTGGTGTTGATCTTATTGAAACGGTGGCTGGCTGTGTAATATCTTCTCACTGTGGTAAGGGGACAATTGGTATCCTATATATGGTTACAGAATAATGATTATCGTGTACACCTAATGGTGTGCACTTTTAATTTAATTAATTAAAAAGGTTGAAAGATTACGCTTTTAGGTTTATAATATTAGGGTAAATTTATTTGTAATTGAAGGGTTGTGTAAAATTATGGGTAGAGCTTATCAAGTTCGTGCTGCATCTATGGCAAAAACTGCCGCAATGAAATCATCAAAATATGCAAAGTGGGGTAAGGAAATTTACCAAGCTGCAAAGGCTGGTGTTCCTGATCCAGAAATGAATCAAAGCTTAAAGCATGTTATTGAACGTGCTAAGAAGGATCAATGTCCAGCTGATGTTATTAAGCGTGCAATCGCTAAGGCTGAAGGCTTAAAGTCTGGTGCTTCAAAGGAAAAGGTATATGAGGGCTACGGTTCTGGTAATGTTGCAATTATTGTTGAATGCTTAACAGATAACGATAATCGTACATTTACAGATGTTCGTACATGCTTCACTAAAACTGGTGGTACAATTGGAACATCTGTTTCCTATTTATTTAGCCGTAAGGCACAATTCGTGTTCAATGAATTAACAGAGGACGAGGCAATGGAAGCATTAATGATGGCTGATTGTGATTGTGAAGAAATCACTACTGAAGAAGACGGTTATGTAGTTGTTACAGCTCAACCTTCTGATTTTGAATCAATTAAGGCTGCATTAGAAGCTGCAAAGCCAGAAATCGAATTCGAAGAATGCGGTGTTGATTTAATCCCATCTACTTATGTTGATTTAGATGAAGATCATGAAGCTAAGTTCAAGAGATTATTAAGCATGCTTAGAGAATTAGACGATGTTCAAGAAATCTATCATAATGCTAACATTGTAGAAGAAGAGTAAGATTATTTAAGAAGCCGCAAACACGGCTTCTTTTATCTATAAATACAGGAGAAATCATATGAAAGTAATAATTGATAATGAACAATTTGGTCGAAGCCTTAAAAGGATGACTCATGAAATAATTGAAAGAAATGATAACCTTGAGGATATTGTTTTAGTTGGTATTGAAAAGAAGGGTAGTCCTATTGCTAGAGAAATTAAGAATTATATTATGCAATTTGAAGGTGTTGATGTTCCTCTTCAAAGTATCGATATTTCAGCATATAGAGATGATCATAAAAAGGAAGAAGGCAAGAGCCTTAATATAAATATCGATTTACACAACAAGGTCGTAATCCTAGTGGATGATGTTTTATACACTGGTAGAACTGTTAGAGCGGCTATGGATTTGATTATGGATTATGCAAGACCTTCAAAAATAAGATTAGCGGTGTTTGTTGACCGCGGTCATAGAGAATTACCAATAAGAGCTGATTTTGTTGGTAAGAACATTCCAACGAGCAAAGATGAGCTAGTTGTATGTGATTTTGAAAATAAGCAAGTAATTTTAGAAGCAAAAAAATAAAATTTTAATTGCTATTAATAACTAATTTTGATAAGATAGTAGTATATCTATAAAATACAAGTGATTTTCTACGGCAAACACGAAGGGGGAATAAGACATGTTAACAGATTTAGAAATTGCACAAGGCTCTGAAATGAAACCTATTACTGAGATAGCAAAAAAATTAGCTTTAACAGAGGATGATATTGAGCTTTATGGTAAATACAAGGCAAAGATTCATTTAGATGCAGTTAAGAATGAAAAGAATGGTAAGGTTATTTTAGTAACTGCCATTAGCCCTACTCCAGCAGGAGAAGGTAAATCAACTACAACCATCGGT
Source organism: Anaeroplasma sp. (assembly GCA_045594405.1). Lineage (GTDB taxonomy): Bacteria > Bacillota_I > Bacilli_A > Acholeplasmatales > Anaeroplasmataceae > Anaeroplasma. Next base: position 4,850 of record JAZNYN010000133.1, on the reverse strand, counting down.
CTAAATGATGCATTAAATAAAATAGGCAAGAATTCTATAGTTGCAATTCGTGAGCCATCTTTAGGTCCAGTTATGGGTGTAAAGGGTGGCGCAGCAGGTGGAGGCTATGCACAGGTAGTTCCAATGGAGGATATTAATCTTCATTTCACTGGTGACCTACATGCAATCACATGCGCAAACAATCTTATTTCAGCTATTATAGATAATCACATTTTCCAAGGTAATGAATTAGGTATAGATCCAACAAGAATTATTTGGCACCGTGCATTAGATATGAATGATAGAGCGTTAAGAAATGTTGTATTAGGCTTAGGTGGCTCTACTAATGGTGTTCCACGTGAGGATCATTTTGACATTACAGTTGCATCTGAAATCATGGCAGTATTATGCTTAAGTAATTCATTAGATGATTTTAAATTACGCGTAGGTAGAATAGTTGTTGCATATACTTATGATAAGAAGCCTGTTACAGTTAGTGATTTAAAGGCAGAGGGTGCAGTAACATTAGTAATGAAGGATGCTCTTTTACCAAACCTAGTTCAAACATTAGAGCACAATCCGGTATTAATTCATGGTGGTCCATTTGCTAATATAGCACATGGCTGTAATTCAGTTATTGCAACTAAGATGGCTATGAAGCTTGCTGATTATGTTGTCACTGAGGCTGGCTTTGGTGCAGATTTAGGTGCTGAGAAGTTCTTAGACATCAAAACTAGAATTGCAGACTTTAAGCCTTCATGTGTAGTAATCGTTGCGACTATTCGTGCTCTTAAGATGCATGGTGGAGTTTTAAAGGAAGATTTAAAGAATGAAAACGTTGATGCCTTACTAGCAGGTGTTACTAACCTAGAAAAGCATATTGAAAATATTAAGAAATATAACCTACCATATGTTGTTGCTATTAATAAATTTGGTACTGACACAGAACAAGAAATTTTAGCATTAACAAAATGGGCAGAGGATAATAATCATGAAATCACATTATCTGAAGTGTTTGCTAAGGGTAGTGAAGGTGGAATTGATTTAGCAGAAAAGGTTGTTAAGCAAATTGAATTAAATGATGGTGTAAACACATTTGCTCATTTATATGATGTTAATGATACTATCAAAAATAAGATCACAATGATTTGTAAGGAAATCTATGGTGCTGCTTCAGTTGAATTCTCAACTCAAGCAAAAAATCAAATGGCTGCATTCAAGCGTAATGGCTGGGATAAACTTCCAATTTGTATGGCTAAAACTCAATATTCGTTTTCTGATAATCCTAAGCTATTAGGTAGACCAGAAGGCTTTACTATTACTATCAGAGAGCTTAAGCCATCAATTGGTGCAGGCTTTTATTGTTGCATTAACTGGTGATATCATGACTATGCCAGGCTTACCAAAGGCTCCTGCTGCTAACAATATGGATATTGTAGACGGCAAGACAGTTGGTTTATTCTAAAATAAAAAGGGGAGATTATTTATGGAATACGTTACAGGTCAAAGACAGGTTATTTTAAACTTTTCAGAATTATATTGTAAAAGTGAAATTGAAATTTTAAATTCAGCATGCTTTGCTGATATTTGGTCACGCTTTGTTAAGAAGGCTGTTAAGACTCACAATGCTTCGCAATTAGTTGTATTAAATTGCTTACCAAATCCAGAGGATGATTTTGTATATTTATTTAAGCTAATCTTTAGTTTAGATAAGGATGAAATAGTAAAGATCAATGACTCATACAAGCTAATCCTAGATGATTATAGAGAACAATTCTATGATTTAATTGAAGCGTTCTATGATTTCTGGAGAGCATTTGAGCGTTACGGTGTTATCTTTTCAAAGAGTAATGGCTCAGGTGTTGCATCAGTAAGCTTTAATGAAGCTCAAAGTAACTTCAATAATCTAGTGCTTAAAACTTACCGTGCTATTGCTGAAACAGTATATGGCAATAAGTTCTCTATTTATCGTCAGGTACCAGCAGGTATCAATGCAGGCCTACTTATTTCTAAGCATAGATGGATGGCTGAGGATAGCATTTATTCATTCTTAGCTTTAGGTGAAGCAATTGAACAAATTTCACTTCGCCCACCATTCATTTCATATTCTGCTAAGAATAAGCGCACTGGTACATATCCAGAGGCTAAGGAAAATCCTATCTATCGCTTTAAGGATAATTTCAATGCAGATGAATTCTATTGTTATTCTGCTAAAGTTGGTTCAAGCCTAACATATGTATATTTCCATCGTGACTATTTAGCACATGGTATTACATTATGTAATTTATTTGAATTTGTTCCTTTACGTGAATGTAAGCATAAGAAGCCTGAATTATTATATATCTTTGGTGCTCCTTATGAGGGTGAATCAGAATTCTACTATGATAAGGAAAATGATATTTATGTAGGTGTAGCACCTCACGATGAATCAATTGATTACTTTGGATATATGAAGAAGATGCTTCTTACTTTATATAACACTAAGATGATTGAAGACGGTTCTCTTCCAATTCATGGTGCATGTGTTAACATAACTATGAAGAATGGTGAAACTAAGAATATTGTTATCATCGGAGACTCTGGTGCAGGTAAGAGTGAATCATTAGATGCACTTGCTACATTTGCAGGAGATAACATTTCATCTCAATTAACAGTGTTTGATGATATGGGTACATTTAAGCTTGTTGATGGTAAGGTATTAGCTTATGGTACAGAAATCGGTGCCTTTGTTCGTACTGACGATATGACTCCAGGCTATGCATATAGAGAAATGGATAGAGCTATCTTTATGAATCCAGATAAGATTAATTCACGTCTAGTTATTCCAGTAGCCACATATTCACAAATCATGAAGGGCTATCCAATTGATATGGTATTATATGCTAACAACTATGATGACTGTGAAGAGGAGATTGTATTCTTTGATAATAAGGATGATGCATTAAAAGTATTTATCCGTGGTGCAAGACGTGCTAAGGGTACTACTCAAGAGGTTGGTTTAGTTGAATCATTCTTTGCTAATCCATTTGGTCCAGTTCAAAGAGAAGCACAAACAAGAGTTATTTTAGATAAGATGTTTGGTGCATTATTTGATGCTAAGATTCCAGTAGGTCAAATGCCTACAAGACTTGCAGTTCCTAGCATGGAGCAAGAGGGTCCAGAAAAGGCTGCTAAGAAATTATTTGAATTATTAGATACTAAGTAAAAATAAAAGAGGGTTTTCGTAACCCTCTTTGTTGTTATTTAGATGCTAGATATTCCTTGTATCCAATTTTTTCTAGCTTTTCCTTTTTAGCTACTACGCCATCCTTTAGGCTTTCCTTATATGCGTTTAGCTTATTTAGTAATTCATTATCAGATGTTGCTAAAATCTTTGCTGCTAAAATACCAGCGTTTGCACCACCGTTGATTGCTACTGTTGCTACAGGTATTCCACTAGGCATTTGTACGATAGAGTATAATGAATCAACTCCACCTAATGATTTAGTGTGAATAGGTACACCAATTACTGGAAGTGGGAAAATAGCTGCTGCCATTCCTGGTAAATGAGCTGCTCCACCTGCACCTGCAATAATCACCTTGTATCCTTTATCTATTGCACCATTTGCATAATCAAAGAAAATATCAGGCATTCTGTGTGCTGAAATTACAGTCATATCATAATCAATTCCAAACTTTTCAAGCATTTCAGCTGCTTTGCTCATAATTTCTAGGTCTGAGTCACTACCCATTACAATTCCAACCTTTGGCATAATCTTAATCTCCTTAGTATTTATTCTTATTTACATTTTGATTTTACTAATTAGGTCGATATTAGTCAAGAAAAAAATCTTTATATATTTATAAAATATATATTGTCGATTTGATTTTTTTATGTTACAATGGAAAAGTATTTTGATATAATAGCTTTAATATGGTAAGCAAGTCTCTACCCTGAACCTTAAATTACAGGACTATCAAAATATTTAACATACATAGAGACTTACTTGGATCGGAGTTAATATGATTATATTAATATTAATGATGCAAGTTAATAGACATACTGTACCATTTGGTAATGGTACTTTTAAGACGCAATAAACGACAGCACTGCCTAAAAATTTCGGTGGTGTTTTTTGTTTTTATTAAGCAACAACAGCTAGTGCTGTTTAGCATAGATGGTGGTTACAGCCCTTAATGTAACAAAAAGTTCTTGGAGGTTATTTAAAATGAATAGTTATCGTATTTATGTTGAAAAGCTAACTCAGTTTCAGGTAGAAGCAAAGGAATTAAGAGAAGAACTAAATCTTAATCTTGGTTTAAGCTTAAATAAGGTTAGATATCTTAATGTTTATGATGTATTCAATTGTGAAGAGAAATTATTAGATGAAGCAAAGTATCGTGTATTTGGTGAAACAGTTACAGATAACGTTACTGATACAATTGATTTAGATGGCAAGAAATATATTGCTATCGAATATTTACCAGGTCAATTTGACATGCGTGCCTCATCTGCAGTAGACTGTGTTAAGCTAATTGATCCAACATCAAATGTTGAAATTAGATCAGCTAAGCTTTATATTTTCGAGGACACTGTTAGTGAAAATGATATTACAAGAATTAAAAAGTATTTAATCAACGCGGTTGAATCTAGAGAAAAGGATTTAAGTGTGCTAGACAATAACCAAGAGGCTAACGTGCTTCCTGTTAATATATTAGAGGGCTTTATTGATATGAAGCCTGAGGATTTATATCCATATTGTAAGGAAAATGGTCTTGCAATGAATGCAGATGACTTAGCTTGTGTTGTAGAATATTTCAAAAAAGAAGGAAGAAATCCTTATGAAACAGAATTAAGAATTCTAGATACATATTGGTCTGATCATTGTAGT
>JAZNYN010000132.1:0-2576 GCA_045594405.1 Anaeroplasma sp. | reverse complement strand
AGTATTTGATACTATGTTTCGTATAAAATAGTATTTTCTAGCTAGATTTTATCTATATAAACTTAATAGATTTTTATATTTATTACATATTTATTTCGTATGTAATACATGATTATTTTTGATAAAAATAAGTCATTTTTTATTATAAAAAATGGCTTTATTAAGCCAAAAAACGCATTTTTCTACAGTTAGTAGAGAGTTTGAAAAGTGCTCAACTAGCAATAGATTTGAACTCTTTTGTGGGTAGAGCGCATAAGTAGTGCTATATTATATTGACTCTACCTTTATTTTAAAGTTTAATTATGGCAGTAAGGTGTGGGAACCTGTAGAAAGCTTTATAGGCATTATTTACTATAGGAGGTAAAAAGTATGAAAAATAAGATTTCAATAATAGTTCCAATGTACAATTGTGCTAAAACACTTGATAGATGCTTAGGCTCTATTTTAAATCAAACATATACAAATTTTGAATTAATATTAATTAATGACCAATCTCCAGATAATTCTTTAGATATAGCTTTAAAGTATGCTAAGCATGATGAACGAATTATTGTAATTGATAATCCTCATGGTGGTGTTTCTAAAACCAGAAATAAAGGTATTGAGATTGCAACTGGAGATTATATACAATTCATAGATTCAGATGACGATATAGCACCTAACATGCTTGAAAGAATGCTATCTACATCTTTAGAGCATGATGCTGATATTGTTGCATGTGATTTTTCACATCCATGTATGAAAAATTATGCAGGTAATCAGGTTTTCGATTTTACTAATCAAGCTGATAGAATCAGATATTATCAAACTACCTTTGCAACAGTTACACCATGGAATAAGCTATTTAAAAGAGAGGTTATTAAGGGTGAGTTTGATCCTAATGTTAGGTTCTGCGAGGATGAGCTATTTAATCTTGAGCAAATCTTTAATGCTAAAAAGGTTGTTACTATTGAGGATGTATTATATAACTATTATGTTCCGCCTAAAGATAATGGTTCATCATGTATCAATAATATTGCAAAGGCAGAGAATTTTTGGGAAACAAAAAAGACATTTTGGTATATGCGAAATGCATTAACACCAAAGGCTAGAAGGATAGTTAGAGAGAATGTTTGTGATAAATATGTTGATGATTTCCTATATGCTAGAATTTTTGACTTTATGATATGGGAGCTTATTATATTACATAGTACAGGTGTAGATACAGAAGGATTAGTAATAGAGATGACAAACATATTCAAGGAGGAAGCGTTCCAAAATTCAGTTAACTATAGATATAAGTATGGAATTTGTCTAAAGGATTATGATGAATTAAATATTGATTATGAGGTTAGAGATTTTGTCTTAAAATGCATCGATATGATAAATATTATTAATTCACGTAATCTTGATGTCAAACCTTTCTATGCTTGCTTAGATTTATTTGCATATAAGTTTATTGACCAGCTAAAGAAGAAGGTTAATACAAATGATATTATTGCAAATGCATTTGTGGAAATGAACAAATATTCAACAAAGGAAGCTCAATTTGTATGTGAATATTTAGAGTCTCGTTCAATTGTAAATGAACTAGGCTTTGAGGATTTCTTATTACAATTTGTTGCGTAGGAGAAGAGTATGAATTTAAGTCAAACTACTCAAGATACATTAGATAAAATTGCCTTAGCTGAAAAAGAAGGAAGATATAATGATCACCTTGATCCTGTGGTTAATCCTAACTACATAAAGGTTGATGAAAACTTTAAGTATATTTGGGGATTTAAGGAAAAATTAAAGTATGGCTTGTTAAGACTTTGTCCAGTTGGACCATATTGTAGAATTGCTAATAAGTACTGGCTTAAAACAAAGGTATATGGTAGACAAAACCTTAAGGGTGTTAGAAGTGGAATTACTACCTGCAACCATGTTAATAAGCTAGATGCGATAGCTATTGGAAAAGCTATGAGAGGCAAAAAAATGAGGTATACTGTAGCCGAATTTAACAATATGGATTGTAGCCTTGGAAGCTATATTAGAGCTTATGGTTCAATGCCATTTTCTACAGATATGAAGGCAATGAAAAACTTCAATAAGGCTGTTGATTATTACTTAAGTAATAATACATTTATTAATTTCTTTCCTGAGCAATCAGAATGGTGGTGCTATGAAAAGCCAAGACCAGTATTACCTGGTGCGTATCATTTTGCTGCAAAAAATAATGTACCTATTGTACCGATTTTCATTACATTTACTAAAACAGGAAGACTTGATGAAAACGGAATTGAAAAAAGGAAATTTCATGTTCATATCCTAAAGCCAATATACCCTAAAAAGGACTTGAACTTATCTGAAAATAAGGAATACCTTAAAAATGAGAATATGAAGGCCTGGATAAAAAAATATGAAGAGTTTTATAATAGAACTTATGAATTATAAATTTATAATAAATTTAGGGACTAATTATATTGTCCCTTTTTCTTTTTTATGATATAATTTATTTAATAAAACGCTTTTATAACGCTAATTTCCGAATATTATACATATCTTGCTATATTTATGACAAATATTGCAAACATTGTATATACTTAGTGTGTATA
>JAZNYN010000131.1:0-11019 GCA_045594405.1 Anaeroplasma sp. | reverse complement strand
TATCTTGGAGGTAATTTTATGAACTTTTACGAAAGAATTCAAAGTGATGATTTTTTAAAAAAACTTTCAACTCAAGAAGGATTTATTGATGAAACGACTGGTGTCATTTCTAGACGTTATATTTTAAAGTACATTAGCAATTTAGTTAATCAAGAGGTTCCATTTACTATGTACATAATGGATATCGATAATTTTAAGCTGGTTAACGATAGATATGGCCATAATATTGGAGATCAGGTGTTAAATGCATTTGGTAATGCAGTAAGGGAATATATGGCTCCATATGGTGTTGTTGGTCGTTATGGTGGAGATGAATTTATTGTTGTAAATTTTGAAACAATCGATTATGACGATATTAGACAATTCCTATTTAATATGTATATGAGCGAATCAGTTATTCGTCATGAATATCTATTAGGCAAATATAAATTTAATATTACAGCGACTATTGGTACAGCAACCTTCCCTAGAGATGCATTTGATTATAATGAACTATTTATTAAAGCTGATAAAGCATTATATAGAGGAAAAACAAAAGGTAGAAATTGCTTCATCATTTATGTCGAGGAAAAGCATAAGGATATAGATATTAATGATATGCATAAAAATACTGTTGCAAGTATAATGAACAATGTTGCATCATTATTTAAGCCTGGAATACCAATTAATTCAGCAATTGAATATGGTTTAAGAATCATTCAAGATTCCTTAGGTATTACTATGGCATTTTATATGAATCCAAATGGTAAGATGATTTCGTCTGTTCATAAGGGAGTGCTTCAGCTTGAGCTATCAACTGTCGCAATGGTAGATAAGTTTATTGGTGGAAATGAAATTATTGAATTAAGTAACCTAAGTAAAAAGCCAGTTGAAAGAACGAAGATTATTGGTGATTTCTTAAGTAATAACATTGAAGCATTGTTATTTAAGAAAGTTCGCTTTGGTGAAAGGTATTTAGGAACTGTTGGCTTCTTTACAATGAATGATAATAGAATTTGGCAAGCGGATGATCTTGCTACATTAACATTTATTGAAAAGCTAATTGGTATGGCCAAATTACATAATCTAGAGTAAAAAAATATGGAGAGCAAATGCTCTCCATATTTATTATTTTAGAATCTCAACAACTAGCTTAATGATTTTCTTACTAGTGATTTTTACAGTGAAAGGAATATCAGCATATGTTTTCTTATCACTATAATCTAAGTGTGGAATTTCCGCATGAGTATCAGGATCTAAAGCAAGGTGTATCTTTAATAAATTCTTTGTTAATGATAATTTACCGATTAAAGCCTTATTTTTTCTTAGGTTAACAAACTTCTTGAAAATAGTAAGCTTAATACCAGCTTCATTTAATGCTTCACATAATAAGCAATACTTTTGCTTAGTTTCATCCTTTGCAATTTCTAGCTTTTCAGTGAATGATAATTGAGCCTTTGTTGCTGCTTTTTTTGTGGCCTTAACTGGTTCTTGTTCACACTTGCAAGCCTCTTGAGTTTGATTAAATAAAGTATAAGCTAAAGCGCAAGGATTCTCTAAGCTCTTGTCGCACTTAGAGCAGAAGCTATAAGTAGAGCATAAATCCTTTTGAGCTTTTTCACTTTCTAACCATTTTTTGATATCTAATTCGTTTTGTAATTTATTTGTCATAATCTCTTCCTCCTATATTTGTACAGTTATCTATTATAAGTTATTTTTATACAAAAATAAATTATTTTGTCGAAAAAAGTCTCTGTTCAAAACGTTTTCATATCTACAAAATAACACAAAAGCCCCTGATTAAATGAACAGGAGCTAGAGTTGTTAAATTCCTTGTGCAAGCATAGCCTCAGCAACCTTTACGAAGCCTGCAACATTAGCGCCAGTGATTAGGTCAAATTTGTTACCTGTATCAACAGCACAAGCATATGTGTTTTTGAAAATGTTAACCATAATCTTCTTTAAATTAGCATCAACCTCATCAAAGCTCCAGCTTAAACGATTAGAGTTTTGAGTCATTTCAAGACCTGAGGTTGCAACACCGCCAGCATTAGCTGCCTTGGCAGGACCAAATACAACATTGTTTGAAACAAAGTATTTTGCAGCATCTAAAGTAGATGGCATATTAGCACCCTCGCATACAGCAATAACACCATTTTGAACTAATGCCTTAGCAGCATCTAAATCAAGCTCATTTTGAGTTGCACATGGTAATGCAATATCACACTTTGTATTCCAAATATTTTTTGAACCCTCAGTGTATGTTGCAGATGCTACGCGCTTTACATATTCGCTAATGCGTCCACGCTCTACCTCTTTAATTTGTTTAATTACATCTAGATTAATTCCATTAGGGTCATATACATAACCATTTGAATCACTCATTGCAACAACCTTGCCGCCTAGCTCAGTAGCTTTTTGACAAGCATATATTGCAACATTACCACTACCAGAAACAACTACTGTCTTACCTTCAAAAGAAGTATTTAATAGTGTCTTAAGTGCTTCCTGAGTAAAGTAGCATAGGCCATAGCCAGTTGCCTCCTTACGAGCAAGTGAACCACCATAAGATAATCCCTTACCAGTTAATACACCAGTGAATTCGTTTCTAATTCTTTTGTATTGACCAAACATATATCCAATTTCACGTCCACCAACACCGATATCACCTGCTGGCACATCTGTATCTGAACCAACATGACGATATAGCTCTGTCATAAATGATTGGCAGAAGTGCATAATCTCATTATCACTCTTGCCCTTAGGGTCGAAGTTAGAACCACCCTTGCCTCCGCCCATCGGTAATGATGTTAATGAGTTTTTAAGAGTTTGTTCAAGACCTAAGAACTTTATAATAGAAGCATTAACGCTTGGATGGAATCTAATACCACCCTTGTAAGGACCAATTGCTGAGTTATATTGAATACGGTAACCACGATTTACCTGAGTTTCACCCTTATCATCAACCCATACGACTTTAAATTGGATAAAGCGTTCTGGCTCTAAAAATCTTTCTAATATTTTTGCTTTTTGTAATTCTGGATGTTTAGCTACATATGGCTCTAATGATTCTAAAATCTCAAATGCAGCCTGTAAGAATTCCTTTTCACCCTCGTTTTGTTTTACTAGGTTATCATAAACCTGAGAAACATATTCTGTTTTAAACATAAAATCAGCTCCCTTTTCTTTTAAAACTAATACTATTATATCACTATATTAGTTAAAAACAATATTTTTTCGATAAAAAAATGAAGAAAAACAAAAATAATCTAATTTTATTCCTTTTAATATTAAAAAATAGAAATTTTCTCACGAGATATTCAAACGAATCGTTTTGTGATATAATAACCTTTGGAAATCATGTTAGGAGGTGGTCATATGAAATATGAAGCAGTAATATTTGATTTAGATGGTACTATTTTAGATACTATTGAGGATTTATGTGATTCTGTTAATTTTGCCCTAAGCAAATATGACCTACCTTCAATTAGTTTAAGTCAAGCCAAGTCATATATTGGTTCGGGAGTTGGCATGCTAGTTAAACGCTCGATAGGCTTTGAGCATCCTGAATTTGATAATATTTTGAAATCCTTCAAGGAAAGATATGTAAAAATATTAGATAATAAAACTAAGCCATTTGATGGAGTATATGATATTTTTAAATATTGTAAGGTCAGTGGAATTAAAATGGCTATAGTTTCAAACAAAATACAATCAGCCCTAGATAAGCTTTGTGATAAGTTTTTTAGTGAATATGTAGATATAGTGATAGGAGAATGTGATAATTTACGAAGGAAGCCATATCCTGATTCTATATTAAAGGCATGCGAGCTACTAAAGGTTGATAGCAAGCATATATTATATGTGGGTGATTCTGAGGTTGATATTAAAACTGTAGAAAATGTAGGCTGTGATGGTGCTTATGTTAGCTATGGCTTTAGAAGCAAGGAAACACTTTTAGAAAATGGTGGAGAAAAAATATTTGATTCTCCTTATGAATTATTAAATTGGTTAAGAGGGTAGTTTTATGAATATCGAGTTAGTTTTGCTTATAACTGGTATTATTGGTACAATTGCGTTTGCTATATCAGGTTCATTAATCGCAATTGAAAATAATTTAGATTTATTAGGTGTTTTAATTTTAGGATGGACTACAGCGTGCTGTGGTGGATTATTACGTGATGTTATTTTAGATAGAGAGATCGTTATGTTTAGGGAGCCATGGTATTCATTAATAGCTTTATGTGTAAGCCTATTGGTTTTTATCATTATGTATTTTTTAAAGAACTTACAATGGGAAAATTCTAGTATTTACAAAACAATTATCAATATAATTGATAGCTTAGGCTTAGGATCATTTGTTGTAATAGGCGCAAGAGCTGCAATGCAAAGCTCTTTATCAGGTATTTTTCCAGTAATATTTTTTGGCGTTTTAACTGCATGTGGTGGTGGATTAGTACGTGATATAATGGTAAGAAAAATACCAGTAATATTTAGAAAGCATATTTATGCAATTGCAGCAGTTATTGGTTGCTTGGTGTTTTACTTTATGAGCCTATTATGTCCTATCGGAATTATTAACGTACTAGTATCAGTTGTAGTGGTAGTTGTAATTAGATATTTAGCCTTCTATTTTGAATGGAGTCTACCGCACGTACATTTAAATAATTAATGCATATGCATTATTTACTTACACGACATATTTTGGTATAATATTATAGGTGGTTTTTATATGAAAGATGTTAAGATGGACAATCTAGAATTATTCTATGATTGCTTAGATGAAACAAATATTATCTTATATGAAGCAACTAAAAAGCCTTATTTTGAGCTACTTGAAATGACAGTAGAAAACATACTTGCTGGCGATGTTTTAACCGATGTTGATGAAGAGGTTGTAGCTAAGCTACAAGCTGAATATGATAAAATTGCTGATGTGGACTTTACAGTAGAGGATGTACGTAAAGCTATGCAATCTATCATTTTAAGAGGCTTTAAGGAAATGAGAATTCCTAATGGTAATACTACTCCAGATACCTTAGGTATTTTTGCATCATATTTAATCACAAAGCTTACAGCAAAAAAGAAAATAAGCATATTAGATCCATTATGTGGTACAGGTAATTTATTATTTACTATTGCAAACTATTTAGATAAGGATATAAATCTATTTGCATGCGATCATGATTTATGGATGACTAAGCTTACGCAAATGAATTCTAACCTTATGAATTATGAAACTGAAATTTATTTACAGGACACATTTAATCTTCATCTTAAGGGCTTAGATTTTATTGTTTGCGATATGCCTAATTCTGATTATTCAAAGAATGAGGAGTACTTCCCATATAAATCAATTCTTCATTATAGCAATATGCTTAATGATGAGGGTTCGATGATTGCGATAGTATCTAATGATTTCTTTGATTATGATAAGAAGCAGGAATTTAAGAAAAAATTATTAGAAAATATGTCTATTATTGGGTTGGTTGAATTGCCTGATAATATGAGTGTAATAAAACCTAAAATTATCCTTGTTCTTTCAAAGAAAGAATTTAAGGATAAAAAATGCTTTATGGTCAAGCTGCCAAACTTCAGTGATGTTAAAGAATTTAACAGCTCTTTAATGGAAATTGAAGCGTGGTTTGAAAAGAATAAACAAATTAAGAAGTGAGGGAAATTATATGGCAAAGATTATGGCAGTAAACGCTGGTAGCTCATCTATTAAGTTTCAATTATTAGAGATGCCAGAGGAAAGAGTTATTACATCAGGTGTAATGGAAAGAATCGGCTTAGCTGAGGGTATTTTCACAATTAAGTATGATGGTAAGAAGGAAGAAACTAATCCGGTATTACCTACTCATGCAGAGGGTGTTCAATTATTATTAGATACATTAATTCAAAAGGGTATCGTTCAAAATTTAGATGAAATTTCAGGTGTTGGTCATCGTGTAGTTCAAGGTGGAGAATATTTTAAGGATTCTTCTTTAGTAGATGATGTTGTTGTAGCAAAGATTGAAGAATTAGCTGACCTAGCTCCTCTTCATAACCCAGCTCACATTGTCGGTATTAAGGCATTCCAAAAGGCATTACCAAATGTTCCACAGGTAGTAGTATTTGATACAGTATTCCATCAAACTATGCCTGAAGAATCATATATGTATGCTACACCATATGAATGGTATGAAAAGTATGGTATTCGTAAGTATGGTGCTCATGGTACATCACATCAATATGTTTCTCAAAGAGCAGCAGAATTAATTGGCAAGCCTTTAGCTGAAACTAAGACTATCGTATGTCACTTAGGTAATGGTGCATCAATTTGTGCTGTTGATGGTGGTAAGAGTGTTGACACTTCAATGGGCTTAACACCACTTGAGGGTATTCCTATGGGTACACGCTCTGGTATTCTTGACCCAACTGTTGTATCATACATTTGTGAGAAGGAAGGCAAGACTGCCGCTGAGGTTGTAAATATTTTAAACAAGAAGTCAGGCTACCTAGGTATGTCTGGACGTTCTAATGATGCTCGTGATGTAACTGCTGGTATGAATGCTGGTGATCATAGATGTAAGCTTACATTTGATGTACAAGCTAAGAGAATTGTTGACTATGTGGCAGCATATTATGTATACATGGGTGGTTGTGATGTTATTGCATTTACAGCTGGTATGGGCGAGAACCTAAAGCATTTACGTGCAAACGTTATTAATCGTTTAGGTGTTTTAGGCGTTGAGCTAGATGAAAAGCTAAATGATACATTCTCTGATGAAAGAATTATTTCTACACCAAACTCAAAAATCAAGGTATATATTATCCCAACTAATGAAGAGGTAATGATTGCTAGAGACACTGTAAGAGTGGCTAAAATCAAGTAATAATTATTGATATATTTTAAAGGCTATTGTTCGCAATAGCCTTTTTACTTTGCTTACATTTTAACACATTTTGTCGAACATTGTTGAGTGTTTGTAAAGAATACTTTACATTTTTTGACATAAGGTGTATAATATTGACAGCATTTGTATTATATACAAAAAATCATAGATAATTGTGTGAATATTAACAAGGGAAGTGTTAATTATGAAAAAGAAATTATTAATCAGCTTGATAAGCTCATTTGTAGCAGTTGGTGGTGCAGTTGGTACATACATTGCAATCAATTCAAATCAAGCTCCAGCACAAATTGAAGAAAGTGAAGCAAAGTTCTCTACAACATATCTAGAGGTACCTACTGATGGAACTAATCCGTTAGATTATGATGCCACTACTAATGTTGCATATGCTTTATGGCAATTAGAACAGGAAGAGGCTTTCCATACATACACAAGGGGTACCTCAGATGCCTCAGTTGCGACAATTCAAATTTACAGTGAGCGTACTGTAATTGGAGATGTAGCACTTACAGAAACTATATCAGATGGTATGATTTCTAGTGGTAGTCAAAGATATTATCTTGACAACAAGGTTTTACTAAGAGGTGCGAATAAGGTTAATGGTTTAGACACAAGTTGGCTAAATAATGAGCCAGAGTGTATCTCATACAACGCCTATATTAAGCGTCACGGTTCTTTACCATTTCAATGTAGTGCTTATATAATTTGTGAGGATACAATTTTATCTGCAAGTGAGGTTAAGGATAATGGTGATGGAACTTATACATTTAAGCTTGAATTAAATCCAGATCCTGATTACGCTCCTTTCTGGTATCAACGTGATGTCTTAACAAACTCAGGTTCATCTATTATTCCTCAGTTCAATTTTATTAACATTGAATACACAATTAATGAAACTTGGCAAATCCAACAAATTCATGTTGTAGAGGAATACAAGGTTAAGGCTATGGGTATCGAAGCCGCATCAAAGACTGACACTATTGAATATTTCTCATACGATAATGTTTCATTCGATTCAAATAAGATGTCATTCTTCTCTCAATATGAGGATATGGTACCAGCTGGTGATGAGGAAGACGAAATTATTCGTGAGGATGATGTTTTAACAATGATTACATCATCACTTCAAAATGCAGATGGTTCTGACAAGGTGCTAGATATTTTAGTACAGGTTGGAGAAAATGAACTTGAAGGATTAATTTCATTAAATATTTCTGATTTAAATAACGTTAAGGTTAAAGCTCTATTGAGCGATATATATATTGAATATTCTGATGCTATTTACTTAAGCATTGGTGGTGTGAAGGTTAAGGCAACAATGGATGATATCAATTCAATCATTGGTGTATTTGCTACACAACCAGCAGAAGAGCAAGTAGAAAGTGAAGAAGCTTCCCCTTCATTAGATGTTGCTCAAATTATTGCCGATTTAAATGGTGCAGAGGTTACAAAGAGTGAGGATGGAACTGATATTAAGGTTGCTGCTACTCTTCACCTATTAGGCCTAGAGCTTCCATTAAATTTCCATTTCTCATACATAGATGGTGAGTATACCCTATTAGATGCTTCTGCATCAATTGAAATTGAAGGACAAGCTATCAATTTATCACTTAATCAAACAAATGAGAAAATACCAGCAGTAGATTATTCTACATTTGGTGAATTATCTAATTTACAATTTGTATTTGACGAAATCGGCTCAATCATTACAGAAAAGAAGCTTGGTGCAAAGCTAGAGGCAGCTTATGAAGATCTTAAGGTTTCTGTTGATGCAAAGCTTGATTTTGCTGATGGAATTAAGGTTGAAGCAGATGTAAATATTATTTATAACGAATTAAACGAAACAATTACATTATACTACTTGAATGATTCTATTTATTTGAATTATGACGATGTTGCTGTAATGATTTCTATAGATGACCTAATGGCTTTACTTGAAGAGTATGCAAATTTAGATTTATCTTCAGGGGCTTCATTAGAATTTGATTTAAACTCTATTATTAGTACAGTTTTAAGTATTGATTATAACGAGCTATTAAAGGATTTCACTCTTGCTGATGAAAAGCTAGGATTAACTATTGGTCTTGGACAATTAATTGAATCAATGAGTGATATTCAAATTAGTATTGAAAATGAAAGCGGTGTTAAGCTTTCAGCTATAATGGATTCATTAAGCATTAGTGCTGTATTATCTACTTTTGAAGGTGAAATTTCATTAGATGATGAGTATGATAATTTAGCGAATGTAGAATTCATTATTGAAGATGTATTGACAATTATTGATGAAGAAAAGGTTAAGCTAGAACTATCAGGCAAGTATGAAAGTATTGAGCTTGGTGTAGTAGCTTATGTTGATTTTTCTAGCTCTTTAGCTATAAATGCAGAAATCTCTCTTTTTAATGGAGTTAATGCTGTTGAATTAGAAATCACATATCTTGATGATGTTATTTATTTGGATTTCTATAATGTTAAGCTTTCTATTTCAGTTGAAGAATTAATGACATTATTAGAAAAGTATGGTGTTTCTTTATCATCAGATGACACATCAGATGCATCAATTCTTGATACAATTTTAACTTTAGATTTTGCACAAATTATTGAGGATTTAGCTATTGCTGAAGACAATGTTTCATTAACAGTTAACCTTGATCAATTTATAGCTGATATGGAGGCAATTACATTATCAATCAGCAATACAGAAGCAGGCCTAGACCTATCTGTAAATATGTTTGATATTAATGCAACTGTATCAACATTTGATAGCCAAATTTCTGTTACTGATTGCTACCAAAATTTAGCATATTTAGATTTTATCGTTGATGATGTTATTGGCATAATTAATTCTGAAAAGGTTATGGCTCAATTATCAGGCTCATATGAAGGAATCAACTTATCTGCAACAGCTTATGTTGATTGGACAAATGAGCTTTCATTACAAGCTATCATTAATTTAGCAAAAGAGGATAAGAATTTAGATTTAACTATTTCTTATGTTGCAGATGTTGTTTATTTAGAATTCTACAATGTTAAGGCATGTATAGCTGTAGATGACTTATTAGAAATTTTAGAATCATGTGGAGTATCACTAGATTTAAATTCAAATATTAGTGTAGAAGATATCATTGATATCGTATTTGAAATTGATTACTCTACTTTAATTAAGGAATTTACAATTTTAGAGGATAATATCACTTTACAATTAGGCTTAGCCCAATTTATAGCTGATATGGAAGATATTACTTTATCTATTAGTGATACAGATGAAGGTCTAGACCTATCAGTTGATATGTTTGACATTGACTGCTCTATCGAACAATATGAAGGCTCTATTGTTCTTTCAGATGATTATATGGATTTATCAAATCTATACTTCATCGTAGAGGATGTATTAGCAATCATCGAGGGTGAAAAGGTAGAGGCAATCCTAACAGGAGAATATGAAGGAATCAGCCTAGAGGTAAAAGCATACGTAGATTGGACAAGTGAGCTTTCATTACAAGCATTCATAACAGTAAGTAAGGAAGAAAAGACAATTGAACTATGCGTAACATATCAAGAAGGAATAATCTATTTAGACTTCTATAATGTACATATAAGTGCGTCAATCGAAGAGGTAATGAGCCTATTAGAGGAAGCGGGAGTATCACTAGAATTAGGAGCTGAAGGAGAAAAAGCACTTAACATTTCAGATATCATAGATATACTATTTGGAATCAACTATAGTGAGCTAATCAGCGAATTTGAAATCGAAGAAGGAA
Source organism: Anaeroplasma sp. (assembly GCA_045594405.1). Taxonomy (GTDB): domain Bacteria; phylum Bacillota_I; class Bacilli_A; order Acholeplasmatales; family Anaeroplasmataceae; genus Anaeroplasma. Next base: position 386 of record JAZNYN010000131.1, on the reverse strand, counting down.
GCTTAAGCTTAACATTAGGCTTAGCGCAATTTGTAGAGGACATGGCTGATATCACATTAGGAATTAAGGATACAGAATTAGGCTTAGATGTAAATGTAGGCTATGAGGAATTCAATGTAAGTGCAGAAGTAAACACAACAGAATATGAAATTACAATAGGTAATGAATATAACGATATATGTGATTTATACTTCATCGTAGAGGATGTATTAGCAATCATCGAGGGTGAAAAGGTAGAGGCAATCCTAACAGGAGAATATGAAGGAATCAACCTAGATGTAGAAGCAAAGGTAGACTTTGAGGAAACAATCGCAGTATACGCACAAATCGGAATTTCAAATGCAGAAAATAGAATTGAATTAGAGGTAACATATCTAAATGATTCA
>JAZNYN010000130.1:0-2997 GCA_045594405.1 Anaeroplasma sp. | reverse complement strand
AAGAAAGAGGTTGCTCAAATATTAAAGGGCTTAAGCTTACTTGTAGCAGGAGATGCTGATCAATTAATTGCAAATATTGAAGCATTAACAGACCTTGATGTAATTTATGCTAAGGCACTAATGGCAAAGGCTAATGATTATAATGAGGTTAAGGTTTATGATAAGCAAAGCTTCAATATTAAGAAATGTAAGCATCCATTAATTGATAAGGATAAGGTTGTACCAATTGATGTTGAGTTAGGTAATAGATTTAGTGCAATAGTAATTACTGGACCTAATACTGGTGGTAAAACTGTTGCGTTAAAGACAGTGGGATTACTACACCTTATGGTTGCTACTGGCTTAATGGTACCAGCCTCAGCTGATTCTGAATTTGGTATATTTGATGAGATATTAGTAGATATTGGTGATGAGCAATCTATCGAGCAATCACTATCTACCTTCTCTGCTCATATGAGCAAGGTAATCTCAATTATTGATAAAGCATCATTTAAGTCATTAATTTTACTAGATGAGCTTGGCTCAGGTACTGACCCTAAGGAGGGCTCATCATTAGCTATTGCTATAATTGATCATCTAAAGGAGATTGGTGCGAAAATTATTGCTACTACACACTATTCAGATCTTAAGAATTATGCATATAATAGTGAGGGAGTAACAAATGCTTCAGTTGAGTTTAACACTAATACCTTAATGCCAACATATCGTTTATTATTAGGTATTCCAGGTAAATCTAACGCTATAGAAATCTCAAAACGTCTTGGCTTGAGTGAAAAAATCATAAACACATCCAAGCAGTATATTGATCAAAATAGTACTCAATCTGCATCTATGATTCAATCGCTAGAAGAGGAAATGACAAATCTTCGTGAAAAGGAAAAAGCCCTTGAAGAAAAGATTTATGAATATGAGGCTATGCAAAAGTCATTAGCTGATGAGAAAATGCAAATCATTAAGCAAACAAATAAGATTATATCTGATGCTAAGCAAGAGGCGAAGGCAATCGTTCTTAAGTCAAAGGAGGATGCTGAAAGCCTACTAGCTGAAATCAAGTCTTTATCTGATGGCTCTTATAAGGAGCATGAGCTTGCTGATTTAAAGCATAAAACTAGAAACCTTAATGTTAAGGATGAAGAAGAAGCAATATTTGATGAAGAGCTTAATGTTGGTGATTATGTATATGTAAAAACATATGATAAGAATGGTACAATCACTAAGATTAAGAAGGATAAATACAGTGTTAACATTGGCCAATTTGTGATGGACTTTTCTAAGAAGGAATTAGTTAAGGCTACAAAGCCTGCTGAAAAGAAGGTTAAGGAAACTAGAATGTCAGGCTATAATCCTGCATCACATGCTGAATTAAGGTTAGATTTAAGAGGAAAACGATATGAAGAGGTTGAATTCCTTATGGATCAATATCTTGACCAAGCAATTTTAGGTAACCTTGAATGTGTAACTATTGTTCATGGATTTGGAACTGGAACAATTAGAAATGCTGTTCAAGAATATCTTAAGAAATGTCCTTATGTAAAAAAATATCGCTATGGTGGCGAAGGTGAAGGGCTTAACGGTGTTACTGTCGTTTATTTAAAATAAGGATGATTTAGTTGATAAAGGAATATAATGGTACAAATCTAATTAAGGATGGACTTTTATATTTTTACAGCTCGTGGATTAGCTCCTGTAATATGTATAATGATTTAGTAAATGTCATAGAAAAGAAGTATAAGGATTTAGCTATTATAAGAATAAATACAACTAAATATTACGAAATGAAGGAGCAATTCAAAATAAACAAAATACCATCATTTGTACTTCTTAAGGATGATAATGTTGTTTCAAAATATGATGGTATGACTAGTCAATATAGTATGATTAATTGGATTAAAGAAAACAGAGGTTAATATGAATATGTTTATGAAATATAAAGTTCATATTTTTAAAAAAGGCGAATTATTCGCCTCTTTTCCTTGTGCTAAAGGAGGTATGTTATGAAATCCTTTAGTAAGTATTTAATTCCTAGCTTAATTACATCATTATTAGCATCTGCCTTTGTATTAGTTGATGGTATGTTCATTGGACAAGCAATTGGAGATGTGGGGCTTTCTGCAATAAATGTTGCATGGCCGATAACTGCCTTTATTCAGTCAATTGCTATGGCAATTGGTCTATCAAGTGGTATATATATATCGACCTTAAATGGTAGAGGTGAAGAAGATAAAGCTAAAAAAGTAAAGCTAACTACTGTCATAATTGTTATTGCATCATCATTTATTATTGGCGGTTTATTGTTACTGCTTGCTAATTCATTACTAAAGCTATTTGGAGCTGAAGGTCAATGCTTAGAATACGGCAATAGGTATATCAAAATAATTTTATATGGATCGTTATTTCAAATGCTAGGCTCTGCAATGAGTCCACTTCTAAAGAATAGTGGTAAGGTGAAAATTGCAATGTCAGCTAGTATTGCCTCATTAGTAGTTAATTTAGTATTAGATTATTTATTTATATTAAAGCTAAATTATGGATTAGAGGGTGCTGCATGGGCATCAGTTATTGCAATTGCGACAAGCGGTTTAATTAATCTTGGCTTTTATATTCCTGAATTTAAGGGTGTAAGCTTTGATAAGATAACTATCAAAAATATTTTAATTGGAATTCCAGCTCCATTTATCCTAAATTATAGCTATTCAATTATTATTATCATAACTAATGCTTTATGCTTACATTATGGTGGTGATCAGGCAGTTGCTGCATACACATTGCTATCGTATGTGCTATATATAATAAATTCCTTTGCATTAGGAACTGCAGATGCTATCCAACCATTATTTTCATATAATTATGGAGCAGGTAATACCAAGATTAATAGAGGCTTATTAAAGAGGTGCTTTATTATTAGTATTTCATTAATAGCTATAGCATCTATATTAATTATTATTTTCAATGATGGCTTAGCATATTTATATAATTTATCTGATATAGCTAAGAATT
>JAZNYN010000129.1:0-8479 GCA_045594405.1 Anaeroplasma sp. | reverse complement strand
CATCCCATGTTAAATCAACTGGGTAATATTTATCATCTATAGATACATAATTCCAGGCATGACCAACACCATCAGATGTACCAAGAACAGTAAAGCATTCTAACCCATATAATGATGATAGATATGTATACATCTTAGAATATCCTTCACATACCACCTTACCATATTCAACTATTCCAATTAAACTATGAGCCCATTCCTCATCAATAATATTTGTAGTTCCATCAACATATGCATATTCACAGCTAGAGGCAACATAATCATGTATAGTTTTTGCCTTTTGATAATCAGTCATATAATTAGTCATTTGAAGGTTAAGCTCAGCGACATAAGTACTTAATAATATATCAGCACTTAGTCTATCTTCATATGATGTATAATCCTCATTGCACAATATGTAAAGCTCATCCTGAGTATACAAAATTTCCTTACTTAACCAATAATATTGCGGATTATCTAATCCAAATACCTTCCAAACTGTTACAGCTTCATTAGTATTAAGACCATACTGACCATAATTTAGCTTGCTTAGAACATAAAATTCTAATGTGTTTGAACCTACTAAAATTTCCTCACTCGCTAAATCGGTTGTGGAATTAGAAAATTCATTACAGCTTAATAAAATATCATAATAAAAATCTAAATATTCAGGCTTATTATATGATTTTAAATCATTATATCCATATAATATTGTGAAATTATGAGATATTTCATTTGATTTGATAACACCACAGTCAATACAAGAGCATTCTAGATAATACTTATTATTCTTTTGATTTACAATAGAATCACCATAGCTATGACCAGCAGGGTCAGTATAGGTATCCTTTGTCTGCTTATCACAAACGGTGCAAGTATGTATCGTATAGCCTCCCTTTGTGCATGTTGGCTTAATCAATTCATCAACATAGCTATGTCCTAAAGCATCAACATAGTTAACCTTTAGTTTTGAACCACATAAAGAGCACTTCTTAAGAGTGTACCCTTTTTTCTCACATGTTGGTGCAATTACTTCATCTACATATTCATGCTTACAAGTAAGCATATCTAGGCTAAATGAACACGATACTAATAAAAATGCCATTGACATCAGTATGCCTATAATTGCCATCAGTTTTCCTTTCATAATTCTCACCACCATATATCAAGTTTAATTAGATTATTCTTCAGTTTGCATATTCATTATATCCTCAGCAATAAGCTTATCTGATGTAACACCAGAGATATATGAAGAAAGCTTTCTCATTAAAAATATATAATTAACTGTCCAAACCTCAACAGCAACTCCTGCTTCCTCAGCAAGCTTTAATTCCTTATATCCAAACTTATTAACCTGAGCATCGATAAATACCTCGTTAGTTCCAGTCATAAGGTTCTTAGTATTTTCGATAATGTTCTCATCAATTCCTTTAGTAACATATCCTAATCTAGCTGATGGATCAACCACCTTAATATAAGCTAAATAGCTGTATTCAAATGAAATCCATGTAACCTTACCCTTAAGACCCTTATATTCAACTAATTCAACTAGTTTAGCAATTTGGTCCTCAGTATAATCACCATTTGACTTTAATTCTAAATATGGATGTAGCTCTAGCTCAACACATAGGTCTATAAATTCAGAAAATTTTGGAATCTTTTCACCTGCATAATCACTTGAAAACCAGCCTCCAAAATCAAAGCCCTTAATTTCATCATATGTTAAATCTGAAAGCTCACCTTGACCATTACTTGTTCTATCAATTGATGAATCATGTAGTAACACAGGTGTTCCATCCTTTGTAAATGAAATGTCACATTCAACATAGCTAAAGCCCTTTTCCTTAGCTAATCTATAGGCTGCCAGTGTATTTTCAGGAGCCTCTGCTGAATATCCTCTATGAGCAATCGAATTAACTGGTGAGGTTCTATGCTCAAAATCTATATATGCTAATGCAAGAACCATTAATATTAGTCCTAGCAATATTAGAAAAAATTTACCTATTACTTTTTTCATATACATACCCCTTGTTTAATATTCCAAAATATATTGTATCACATTTTTTTGATATTTACAATTTTAGTAAATACTTTACTAAATTAATAATTCTATGATATAATTGTTTTGTAATTTTTAAGGAGAGTGATTTTTATGAATATGAATTTCATAAGAAAGCTTCCAATTCCACAAGAGGTTAAAAAAATGTATCCTCTCAGCGAAGAGCTAGCTTCTATTAAAACCAAAAATGATGAAGAAATAAAGAAGATTTTTACTGGAGAATCTGATAAATTATTATTAATCATTGGTCCATGCTCGGCTGACAATGAGGATTCTGTATTAGAATATATGCATAGGCTAAGAAAGCTTCAGGAAAAGGTTTATGATCAAATCCTAATTGTTCCAAGGGTATATACAAACAAGCCTAGAACTACTGGTGCCGGATATAAGGGAATGCTACATCAACCAGATCCAAGTCAAGCACCAGATATGCTTAAGGGTATTGTTGCAATTAGAAGATTACATATGAGAGTACTTCAGGAAACTGGCTTTTCAACTGCAGATGAAATGCTATACTGTGATAACTATCGTTATCTTAATGACCTACTATCATATGTAGCTGTTGGAGCACGCTCTGTAGAAAACCAAGAGCATAGACTAACTGCCTCTGGCTTAGATATACCTGTAGGTATGAAAAACCCTACTTCAGGCGACCTTTCAGTAATGCTAAACGCTATTAATGCCGCTCAGCATGGACACACCTTCATCTATCGTGGATGGGAGGTTACATCTAGTGGTAATCCACTATCTCACGCTATCCTACGTGGCTATGTGAATAAGCATGGTAGATCACTACCTAATTACCATTATGAGGATTTAGCATTCCTAGCCACTCTATATCAGGAGGATAAATATACAAACCCAGCAGTTATAATTGACTGTAATCATAGTAATTCAAATAAAAAATATGAGGATCAAATTAGAATTGCAAAGGAAATATTACACTCAACAAGACACAATGCTGCAATCAAAAAAATTGTTAAGGGCTTAATGATAGAATCTTACCTTGTAGATGGTGCGCAAAAGGTTGATGGAGGCTGTTATGGTCAATCTATTACTGATCCATGCTTAGGCTGGGAAAAAACTGAAAAGCTAGTTTTAGATTTAGCTGAACTAAGAAAATAACAATAAAGTGCTATCATTTGATAGCACTTTTATTATGTATATTTAATTATATTTTTACCTTATTCAGTAAACACCTTATTAATAAATTCCTCAGACATTAATTCTACAGCTAAATCTAAGTTTTCAACCTTAGCATTAATATTATACATAAATCTATTAGTTTGTGTATAAACAATATAAATATAAGTATATAATGCATTTAAAGCCTTAAAGCGTTTAATTGTTTTTTCTGAATTAATATCGGTGTAAATATATGAAAGCATTTGAACGCCTTTTTTCTCATTTTTCTTAAATGATAGTGTATCAGCAGTTTCAAATTCTAAATCTGTATATTTATACTCACTTGCATATAAGTATGCTGCATTAAATAAATAATATAAAACCATAAAGCACTTAAAAGAAATATCCATTTTTAGTTTAAGGCATTTACTGATATCTAATAGTAATAAAAAATCCTTTGGATTATCCTTATAAGATTTTAATGTCTTTTTTAGAATTTTAAATTCTAATTCAGTTTCTTTAAATATTGCCTTGTCAATATTCTTTATGCTTTTACCTAAAGAACTAGCAATATATTTAATATCCTTATTGAAATTAAATTCAATTTCATTACATTTTTCCTTTAATTCATTAATGCTTAGCATAATACCACCCCTTGTTTATTTATTATATCATAAATACTTTAAAATAAAAATGGCTAATCAAAATTAGCCATTATATAATATTATTTTCCATAAGAAGCAACAACTGATAGCTTGTTAGTGATATATTCATTGAAGCTATAATTGTAATCATAAAGTGAAAATTCTTCATAAGGGTATGAGGCTCTAGCAATATTGTATAAGGAATTGAAGGTTTCATTCTTAACCCAATCAGATTCAGAAATCTTTATTACCCAATTATAATAAAGCTTACTACAATCAGTAGATGTATTTAATATTGTACTTAATAATAGGTTATTCCTTTGAATTTGATTATTTGAGCATTCCTCATCAAATATTCCTACATACATTAGGCCATTCATTACATTCCAATCCTTAGTAATACCAAAGCATCTATCCTGATCAATTGGAATAAATATAGCCTTACCATCAATTCTTCTAATATAAATCATGTAGTTGTTGAAGTTGTATCTCATGTCATCAGGATTTCCAACATAATACGCAACAGCCTTCTCGATAGCTAGATATTCTAAATCAACTACCTTAGCGATATCTTCATATTTTTTCTTATTAATAACATTTACCATATTTTTAAATGGTGCATCATCATAGCCAATATGTGTAGCAGTTTTTCTATCATAAGCAGGAATATAACTACCAGAAATATTTGAAACACCTACACGCTTTCCCTTAATAGAATCATTTGATAAATCAGCACCATCCCAGCAACCACCATCACCAGCACCGTAGCTAGCTTTATATAAATCGCCATAGTTTTCATTTGGAATTCCGAATGAACCAGACTTTTCAAGATCCCAGCTATTCATATTAACTATAGTTCCTGTTTTTAATGATTCCTTAATAAGACTCTTTGAAGCCTTTTGATATGTAGTAACCAAGCCATAATTAAAATCGTTTAGCTTAAATATAGCTAACCCTGCCTTTTGAGCAATTACACCAAAGGCATTATACATCATTTGAGAATATATTTCCTTAACATGTGACATGTCATAGTTTTTATTCCATTTGATATCAAATCCAGATAAGCCTAAAAATTCTCTAGTAGCGTATTTCTCATTACCATATTTTTTGATGTAATCATTAGAATACATTTCAGTATTAGTGAAGGTTTCATCAAATGATAGCTTATAGTGATTTAATTTTAAATTATTTGGATCACCGTCATCATAAATATCATTTCTGGAGGTATTACCCTTTTGTCTAATACCAACATTTTCAAATGTCCATTTAAAATCCTCGTTATTATTTCTAATAGTTATAGTTACCAAATCAGCTCTACGATATATTTCAGTCTTCATATGTGTCTCATAATCAGCTTGTAATAATCTTAGTTCTGTATCAGATACCTTTACATCGATGCTTACAGTATTACCTACATTAAAAAAATCATTGTATGTAAATTGTGATATAGCTGTATGCTTTGGTGTAGTAAAATCAGGATTACTATAAGTATACTCATATCCATCTAAAACCAATTCACCACTTGAACCACCATTATTACCACTATTATTATTATTTTCATTACCTATGTTATCACAGCCTACAATAAATAAGCCACCTAATACAATTAGCAAAAATAAGCTTAATCTTTTCATGCTTTCACTTCCTAATTTAAATCCTCTAGTTCATTTTATATTATTATACCATTTACGATTTGTATAAACAACAAATTAAAAGCCTGTAAATGTTTACAGGCTAACTAATTACCATCTATTACGTTTGATATAATCATCCATTAATTCTCTTAGCTCAAGAGGAGTTATACAAACTCTATCTCCCCAGTTATTAAATACAGGTGCATCAATTGGATGATATATAGTAATTTGGTATCCATCAATATCGTATAAGTCTTCCATTTTAAGACCCATTATTCCAAAGCTACTACGCATTGGATGATAAAGCTTAGCGTGTAATGAGCCCCTAAAGGCTGCACGCTTACGTCTTCTAAATGCTTCATCTCTATATCTATCAAAGCCAGGACCCATCGGATGATGGTGATGATGGTGTTGATGATGCATGCTGCTATGATGCATACTACCATGATTATTGTGTGAATGATATCTATCATCATGGTGACTTCCAAACACCTTATCTCTATCAAACAACTCCTTGCCATTATGTGCATCATCTAAAATACTTCTATGACCACTTCTCGCATGATTATCAAATGAGCTGTGAGGTCTATTTGATGAGCCCATTGTACCTCTTATGCCACCAAATGAAGGCTTTGTATGCCCTGTCTTTGAACCCATAGAACTACCACTCATATGTCCACCATGACCATGTTTATTTCCTCTGTTCATCATAAATACTTCCCCCTTTAATTATGATAACCATTCTAATATTAGCACTATATATAAATTTTTGCAATAAGAAAAGCCGTAAAATATACGGCTTACTTTACTAGATATAGCTCTCTAATCTTAGAAAGCTTGTCCTCTGTTAGACCAATTGCTTGCTTTAAATATTCAAGAATAGATTCATATTTTTCCTCTATTGCAGCAATTGTTTTTAATAAATATTCCTTCTTTGCATAAAGCATTTCAGTTAATAATCTTCTAAAATTTTTATAAGGAACAATCTTAAGAGCGATATGACGTGTAGTATTATATCTTCTATTACACTTATCACTCATTGAAAAGTCATCTAAAATATCATTCTTTGATACACCCAAAATTGAAAGTAAAAATAATGATGCAATACCTGTCCTATCCTTACCACCTGTACAGTGAAATAATATACCCTTATTTGCTTTTTCAATTATGATATCAAAGAATTTTTTAAATTGACTTTGTGAATAAGCATCAAAAACAATATTCTTATACATGTTAATCATGTAATCCTTAAAGAAAGCTCTATTAGTAGCTTCTTTAGATTTATTAAATAATGCTCTTTTCATGCTTTTTTCATGAGAAATACCCCAATATGCTTGATCTAATACAGGTAGGTGGATATATTCAACTCCATCAGGATAAATAAAATCCTTTCCTTCATGAACCTCCATTTCATTACGAAGATCAATTACAGTACCTATATTATATTTTTCAAACATTTTGTTTCTTCTCTTATTAGAAATTTTATCAATACGTGAGCTTCGAATTAAAGAGTTATCTTTTATCTCCTTATTATCGACAGTCTTGTATTGTGAAATTTCTCGAATATTTCGTATACCTCTTACCCTGATTTTCTCAATACTCAACCTTCTCACCACACAATCAAATATTAAAATATATATTGCACTTTAATATTATACACAAAAAAATAAAAATTTAAACACTAAATTTATAAAAATAGCATTTTTTCTATAATATTAATTATATTAATATTACACCGCTTTTTCAATTAAGAATTTTTCTAACGCATCTATAAATTCTTCAACATCAATCTTCTTATGATTAACATTAAATGCGAATTCCTCTAAATTATTCTTTTCTTTTTTATTTAATGATTTTAAATATTTCTTGTCATATTCATGCTCTAGGTCTACACCATTTCCAGTAACCTCAAACTTAAACACACCCTTTGGATATGTATAATCGATCATAATGCTTACTCTATCACTTGAAACCGTTAGATCAGTAGAATTCAATCCTAATGAAGCAAGCTTATCATAAATTTCCTCATCTGAATATTGAGCTCTAAGTCTGTAATAAAGATACTTAACCTTAGATACTCTAATAATCATTGTAAGTATTGCTATAGGTGTAGCAATGGCACCAAGAATCATCATAAAAAATCCTAGTGTTTCTTGATCTTCTACCATAATCTCAGCTAATAGTAGGAAGCCTATTACTAATAATAACACACTTACTACTAATGTAATAACATCACTAATTAATACTTTTTTTGCTTCTTTTTTCATTTTACACTCCTCCAATTTATTAAATTATATATATCGTATGTATCTAATTTAAGTATAACATTTACGAAACAATTTTTCAATTACAAAAATGTGAAAAATCTCACGTTTTTCACCCTAATGCTACGTCTAAAACCATCATCAAACTAAAACCTACGAAAAATGAAATGGTTTTTATATTTTTGTATCTATTATCCTCTTGGTTGGGCACTAGCTCATCAATTACAACATAAAGCATAGCACCAGCTGCAAAGCCCAAAACATATGGTAAAATGCTTTGAACTAAGCCTGCAATAAAAAATGTTATAAGTGACGCTATAGGTTCAACCACACCTGAAAGAATACCGTATAAGAATGACCTTACCTTAGTTTTCCCTTCTGTAAATAAGGGTGCTGAAATAATGGCTCCCTCTGGTAGATTTTGAAATGCAATTCCTAAGCATAAAACCAGTGCGGAGCCTAGTGTCAAAATATTATTGCCAAAATATACACCTGCTAGTACTACTCCTACTGCCATCCCCTCTGGAATATTATGAAGTGTGACTGCAAAAAACAGCATATCTGTATTTTCCTTTTTAAAAAGCCTTCTATCAATGATTAACAATAAAATAACACCCAGCCATAGACCAACTAGGACAGGTATAAATGAAAATTTTCCCATGCTCACCTTTTCAATTCCAGGTATTATCAAAGACCATATAGATGCAGCAACCATAACACCTGCTGCAAAACCTATTAATATCTTCTTTATTAAAACACTTGGGTCCTTCCTTA
>JAZNYN010000128.1:0-3745 GCA_045594405.1 Anaeroplasma sp. | reverse complement strand
CATCAAAAGCTTCTTTCAATGAAGGGACTATATTATAGCCTTTATGAATTGCAATATAAGGATAAGAAGGAGGCGTGTTAGCTTTGAAGCCTATTTTAATAAGTGTTGCAGGTGGTACTGCATCAGGTAAAACAACAGTAGTTAATGAAATAACAAAGTATTTTAATGAATCAGAGATTTCTGTTATCTATATGGATAATTATTATAAGGAAAGAAATGATATTTCTTTAGAGGATAGAAAGAAGATTAATTATGATCATCCTGAATCATTTGATTTAGATCTTTTATATCACGATATATCACATTTAATGGAAAATCTTGACGTATATAGCCCTGTATACGATTTTACAATGCACAATAGACATCAAACTGAAAAATTACATATCTTCCCTTCAAAGGTTATTATCCTTGAGGGTATTATGGCTTTATATGATAAGAGAATAAGAAATTTATCTGATATTAAAATATTTGTTGAATCTGATCCTGATATCAGATTTATTAGAAGATTAAAGCGTGATATTGCTGAACGTGGTAGAGATATGGATAATGTTATTGAGCAATATCTTAAGACAGTTAAGCCAATGTTTGATTCCTTTATTGCACCTACAAAAAGATATGCAGATATTATCATACCGAATGATTTTAAGCATGATGTAGCAATAGGTATTTTATCCTCAAGAATAAAAGAAATTGTCGAAAAAGAATAAATTGTATAATTATTACGATTTTGTACTTTATTTTTTCTAATTATCTTGTTATAATAAAAATATAAATAATATTTTTAGTGGCGAGGTATAGATTATGGATGTAAAAAAGTTTTATGATTTAATTAATTCTAATTATGATGTTGTTGTTAGTAGATTAAGAACAGAGGAAAGAATAGAAAAGTATTTAGTAATGTTCTTAAACGACGAAAATTATAAGAATCTATGCTTAGCTATTAAAAAGGGTGACGTTGAATTAGCATTTAAATCATGTCATACTTTAAAGGGTATTGTGTTAAATTTAGGCTTTGATGAATTATATAAGCCTGTGTTTGATTTAACTGAAAGCTTACGTGCTAAGCAATTTAATGATGCTTTATTTGCTGAGGTAGAAAAGGAATATAAAGTAATTCTAGATGCATATAATGCAACTAAATAATTTGATTAAAGCAACTTTGCGATTAATGCAAAGTTGTTTTTATTTGTCATAAATTTTTTAATTTTTTTGATATTTTCGACATATATCGACTATTTATACAAAAACAATACTATATAATTCAATTGTTGATATACAGGGGGTGAGATTATGCAAGATATAAAAATCCATTTGTTATATGCAGAGGATAACGATGTTAATGCTGAAATTTTACCCGAGCTGTTAGGTTATGATCTATATGATGTTAAAAGAGTTGTAAATGGTGTTGAGTGCTTAGAAGAATTTAAGAATGCACCTGATAATACCTATGATGCAATCATTATGGATATTATGATGCCAGTTATGAATGGATACGAAGCATCTAAGAATATTAGAATGCTTGATAAGCCTCAAGCAAAAACAATTCCAATAATTGCATTATCGTGTCAAACATTTGAAGAGGATATTATGGAAGCTTTTGCGAGTGGTATGAATGCTCATGTTGCAAAGCCCATTAATATTGATAAATTTGTACTGCAGTTGAAAACACTCCTTGTGAAGTAGAGAGTATTGGAAAGAGTCCTAGCCCCCACAATGGGCTCTTTTCTTTTATATAAAAGAAAAACCATTCGTTATGAATGGTCTTTTGTCTTTATTTTGCAGATTTAATAAACGCTTTGTATGCAAGGTATGCTTCATAAACGTCTACCTTAGATACAATTTCATTAGGGGCATGCATTGATAGAACTGGAATACCAGCATCAATAACCTCCATGTTGTAGTTACCAAGAATATATGCGATTGTACCTCCACCGCCTTGGTCAACCTTTCCTAGCTCAGCTGTTTGGTAGTTGATATCATTTGAATCCATGATTTGTCTAATTTGTGCCATAAATTCTGGAGATGCATCATTACATCCGCTCTTACCACGAGAGCCAGTATATTTATTGAAGCAAATACCCTTTCCTAGATATGCAGCATTCTTTGATTCGAATACACCCATATATAGTGGATCAACACCTGCAGATACGTCAGATGAAAGCATTCTAGAATTAGTCATTGCATGTCTAACCTTTAAATCTGAGTAATCTGTAGTTAGGTTAACTAGCTCAGCTACCAGATTTTCAAACCATTTAGATTGAGCACCTGTAGCACCATTAGAGCCAACCTCCTCCTTGTCAACTAAAATAGCACAAGTTGTAGAAGCACATTTACCTTGATCAATAACTGCCATTAAAGAAGTATAAGCACATACTCTATCATCATGTCCATAGCCTAAAACCATTGAACGATCTAAGCCTAAATCACGAGCTGGTCCTGCAGGAACAATTTCAATTTCAGCAGAAATAAAATCCTCTTCTTCGATATTGTATTTTTCCTTTAATAGGTTTAGTGTATAGTTTTTAACAGCGTTCTTTTCTTCACCTTGAAGAGGCATATGACCAATTGTTATGTCTAAATCCTCACCTTCAATTACCTTGTTACCTGGCTTAGAGTTCTTATCTTGAGCTAGGTGTGGAAGTAAATCTGAGATACATACAACTGGATCATTCATATCTTCACCGATATTAAGCTTGATAGTAGAACCATCCTTCTTACAAAGAATACCATGAATTGCAAGAGGTATTGCTACCCATTGATATTTAACGATACCACCATAGTAATGTGTATCTAATAAAGCAAAATCAACCTTTTCATATAATGGATTTTGCTTGATGTCAATTCTTGGTGAATCAATATGTGCACCTAATAAATTGATACCACTTTCAATTGGATTATCACCAATTATGAAGGCTGCAATATTTCTACCCTTGTTTGTTGTATATACCTTGTCACCAGGCTTTAACGAAGAAAAGCTTGATAATTCCTTAAAGCCGTTAGACTTACATATTTCAATTGCTAAATCAACACATTCGCGTTCAGTTTTAGCACCTGTAATATATTTCATATATTCCTTATTAAATTTCATTAAGTCATTTAGTTTATCGCTATCATATTTTGACCATGCATTTTTACCATACATAATAAATTCCTCCTTATTCCATCCATATAATTATATCATATTTTGTATCATAATTAAATATAATTAAATAATTATTTTTAATTTGCATACTATTTATTAGGTGATTTATCATGGTTAATTTTATTTTTTTAGTTGTATTTGTTGTTGGATTAGTATATGGCTTGATTAGTGGTAGAGGTGAGTTTGTTTTAAATACAATTCTACAAGCTCCTAAAAATGC
Organism: Anaeroplasma sp.; assembly: GCA_045594405.1. GTDB lineage: Bacteria > Bacillota_I > Bacilli_A > Acholeplasmatales > Anaeroplasmataceae > Anaeroplasma. Next base: position 383 of record JAZNYN010000128.1, on the reverse strand, counting down.
ATTGTTGGTATTTTTAGAGATATATTCACTGCTATTATTTTGGGGTGGTATTTTAGAAATATGTAAAAAAAGTGGATTACTTAAAATTATAAGTATGAAAATAGCTAAAATAATAAGCCCCTTATTTCCTAATCTAAAGCCTGATTGTTTGGCTTTACAATATATTGCAATGAACTTTGCAGCTAATATGTTATCTATGGGCTCAGCAGCAACTCCATTCGGTCTTAAAGCCATGGATGAATTAAAGCTTTTAAATAATGAATCAGATGCTGCATCGTCTGAAATGATTACATTTATATGTTTAAATGTTTCTGGCTTATGCTTGATACCTACAACTATTTTAGCTATTTTAAATGACAATGGTAGTAAAGCACCTGCAAGGT
>JAZNYN010000127.1:0-3118 GCA_045594405.1 Anaeroplasma sp. | reverse complement strand
TATACACTAGGATATATCTACACTAATACTTATTTATTAACCAAAATATCTCTTTAATAAGCCTTCAAATGCCTTACCATGGCGAGCCTCATCACGAGCCATTTCATGAACTGTATCATGAATTGCATCTAGGTCTAGCTTCTTAGCCTTTAATGCTAAATCAAACTTGCCTGATGTTGCACCGTTTTCTGCAGCAACACGAAGCTCTAAATTCTTCTTAGTTGAATTAGTTAAGCATTCACCTAAAAGCTCAGCAAACTTAGCAGCATGCTCTGCTTCCTCCCAAGCAGCCTTTTCATAATATAGACCAATCTCAGGATAGCCCTCTCTATGTGCAACACGTGCCATAGCTAAATACATACCAACCTCAGTGCATTCACCCTCAAAGTTAGCTCTTAAATCCATCTTGATATCCTCAGGTGCATCCTTTGCAACACCTAGAATGTGCTCTGCAGCCCAAGCCATTTCACCAGCTTGTTTTTCAAACTTCTCCTTTGGAACTCTACATACTGGACAGCTTTCAGGAGCTTCATCGCCCTCATGAACATATCCACAAACCTTACATACCCATTTACTCATTAATTTTTTTCTCCTTGACCTTCTTTACATTTTGCACATAATCCATAAAAGCTTACCTCAATTTCATCAACCTTGAAATCTTGAACCTGCTTGATTTTATTAACATCAACAGCTAAGCCCTTAGGATCAACATCGACAACATCACCACATACCTTGCACACATAATGGAAGTGCTTATGCTTTACTGTTTCTAGCACATCCTTATCAGCTAGCTTTACTCTTTTGATTACTCCATCATCTAATAAAGTTGCTATGTTTCTATAAATAGTTGCTAAGGAAATGTTGTCGTTATTTTCTTGGATAACCTCTATCAATCTTTCAGTTGTAATATGTCCTGCATCATTAATTGCATCATATACAATCTGACGTTGATTTGTATTTCTTCTTACTATTGTTATCACTCCTTATCGAGAATCATTCTCAATTAGATTATATCATAATGTAAATATTTGTCAATACATTAATTTAATAAATTTAAAATATCTTCGTTTGTAAGCTTAGCGATTTGATCCTCATCGCTTGATATAATACTATTTGCAAGCTCACGCTTAACCTCCTGAAGCTTAACAACCTTTTCCTCTATTGTATCCTTACAGATAAGCTTAGCTACATAAACGTTCTTTGTTTGACCAATTCTGTGAGCACGGTCAGTAGCTTGAGTTTCAGCACTACTATTCCACCATGGGTCAAGGTGAATTACCATATCAGCACCCACAAGGTTAAGACCAGTACCACCAGCCTTAAGTGAAATAACAAATACCTTAATAGATGTATCATGGTTAAAGGCATCTACCATTTCCATACGTGTCTTACTCTTAGTAGCACCATCTAAAATAAGGTGGCTAATTCCTTCGGCCTCTAATCTCTTAGAAATAATAGAGAAGCTTTGTGTAAATTGTGAGAATAACAAAATACGATGATTACCAGAAATAGAGCTCTTGATTAAATCAATTGCCATATCTATCTTTGTATTTTCAAATTCCTCCTCAAAGATTAACTGAGGAGTTATACATATTTGTCTTAATCTAGTAAGTAAGGCTAATACATTCTTTCCTCCATTTACTAAATCCTCCTTAACCTTATGAACATATACATTATATACATCATGCTGCTTATCACCCATCTTGCAGTAATAATATTCTTCAATCTTATCAGGAAGCTCATCTAATACATCCTTCTTTGTTCTTCTTAATATGAATGGAGAGACTCTTAGCTTAAGAAGCTTTAGTGCCTCCTTATCCTGATGAACAATTAAGCTTTCATATCTAGCCTTAAATCTTGAATAATTAGAAAGGTAGCCCGGCATCAAATAATCAAAAATACTCCATAAATCAGATAATCCATTTTCAATAGGGGTACCAGTTAATGCATAATTAATTTCTGATTTTAATGACTTAATAGCCTCACTCTTTAATGCGTTTTGATTTTTAATAAATTGAGCCTCATCAGCTATAACAAATCTAAATTTACTCTTATATAATTCTATATCTCTTCTTAATGAATCATATGAGGTAATATATAAGCATTTTTCATTTTCATTAATTGATGTAATCATATCAAAGCGATTTTCATATGCTCCGATAATCAGCTTTGTTTTAAAGGTTGTAGGCCACTTTTGACATTCATTCTCCCAGTTATAAACAAGTGAGGTAGGACAAACAATTATACTTGGCTTATTAGCTTTATCCTCTTCAATAAAGCTAATTATTTGTAGTGTTTTACCTAAGCCCATATCATCAGCTAAAATACCACCAAAGCCAAAGCTAGAAAGAGTTTTAAGCCATTTATATCCTTCTAATTGATATTCCCTTAAAAGTGGCTTAAAAGGCTCTGTAGGCTCATAAGCACTATGCTTGAAATTTTGAATTGTAGATATAATTTTATTTACCTCTTTGTCATATGATAAGCCATCATCCTTAGCCTCTACAATTTTTAAAATGTAATTAAGAGGCTTTGATGTACCTGTTAGATCATCAATATCAATATTAAAATCCTCTAGGAAATCATCAATCTGCTTTGCATCAGACTCATCTATTTCAATAATAGTATCATCATTAAGCTTTACAAAGCTCTTCTTTTCATGATAAGCTTTTAGCATTGCTTGAATTTCCTCGATAGTTAGTGTTGAATTTTCAAACCTAAAATCTAATAGCCCAACATTGTATGAAACCGATATTCTTGTTCGTGATGATTTCTTTGGCTTAATGCTTTTAAAGGATTCATCAAAGTAAACATCACCAAAGCTCTTTAACGGCGATATATCAGATGTTAGAAATCTATATTGATTATCTATATTACATATATTATAAATACCATCCTTATTCTTAGCAAAATAATAACCCTCTATTGCTTGGAAATATGTTTCTAAAAGCTGTTGGATATATGGACTGTTTCTTTCTTCCTTATTGCAAAGAATTTCATATCTTAAATAAATATTAGATTTACTATAGGTTATATATGAATCTACCTTAATTTTAGGAATAGGATATTTATCAAAAAAATCATTTTCTACTATTATATTATTTTTGATAATTGGTAA
>JAZNYN010000126.1:0-6733 GCA_045594405.1 Anaeroplasma sp. | reverse complement strand
TTTCATTTAAATCATCCTTTACTATGTAAATATAATAACACAACTTAATTAAAATGTGTATAGTCTAAGTACTATCTGATAATAATATTTTTGGTGAGAAATATGAAAAGATTTCATTGTTTAGAGTGTGGACAAACATTTGAAGCTAAAGGTGAGCTTGTTTGTCCTATATGCAAAAATAACAAAGAGGAGTTAATTTTAAAAACAATTGAGATAGAGGATACTATCAATAATGCAGGAATTCCTAGCTATAAAAATATGGATAGAGAGTTAAAGAATAAGCTTGAGCACTATATGAAAAGAAGAAATCATAGTAGCGCATATCTGAAGGTTTGTGCGGTAAAGCTTATTGAGCTAGGATATATGGATTTGGGTTTAATCTTAGAGCGTATTGCAACAGCTAAGCTTAATGTTGAAACTAAGCTAATTAACGCAATAGGTGTTACTGAAGATATGAGATTAAATATTAATAATCTTATCGCAAAGGCGTTAGAGGATGTAAAGCTAGCTAAGGAGCTAGAGGATTTAGCTAAGGTTAAAGGTAACGAAGACGTTTATCGCTTACTAAATAGTGTTGTTATAGAGGAAGCATTTAATTTAATTCAATTGAATGTGGCTTTAGATAAATTACTAGCTTGCAAATAGGTGTATCTACACCTATTTTTTTATGTTTAATTATATAGATTTTGAATAATAAAAATGATATAATATTTTAGAAGAATAACATTTATAGATTCTTTGAAAATTCTATAATTGAATGGAGTGTAAATTATGACTAGAAGAGAAGCGAGAATTCAAGCAATGCAAATACTATACACTAATGGATTTTATAATTCGTCACTTTTAGAATCTCTTAATTATCATGAGGCAGATGAAAAAGAGGAAATCCTAAATTTTATTAATCTAGTTGTAGGTAATGAAGAAAAAATCGATAGCATAATTTCTGAATGCTTAGTAAATTACACTATTGATAGATTAAATCAGGTTGATAAGGCTATTGTTAGATTAGCAACAGCTGAATTGCTTGCTGGTACAGCTAAAAATATAGTGATTAATGAAGCATTAGAAATCACTAAGGAATACAGTGATCAGGGTGATGGTAAGGCTGTTAAGTTTAACAATAGATTACTAGATAATATTGCTAATAAAATAAATCAATAAGCGAGGTATTTATATGGAGGAACGTTATTTAACCGTTACCGCCTTAACAAAGTACATTAAATATAAATTTGACCACGATCATCATTTAGAAGAGGTTTTACTTGAAGGAGAAATATCTAACTTTAAGCACAACTCACGTGGACATTTTTATTTTACATTAAAGGATGATACCGCAAGTATTTCTGCTACAATGTTTGCATCATCAGCATCAAAGGTTAGGTTTGAACCTCAGGATGGTATGAAGGTTTTTGTTAAGGGGAATGTAACTGTATATGAGCCATCTGGTACATATCAAATTAATGTTAAGGAATTGAAGAGTGATGGTGTTGGTGATCTATATTTAGCTTATGAAAAGCTTAAGGCTGAATTAGAGAAGCTAGGCTTTTTCGATATAACACATAAGAAGCCAATACCACAATTTCCATCTACAATAGGTGTAATTACATCTCCTACAGGTGCTGCTGTAAGAGATATTATAAATACGATATCAAGAAGATATCCATTATGCCAAATGATATTATATCCAGCAATAGTACAAGGTACCGATGCAAAAACTGATATTGTAAAGCAAATCAAAAAGGCAAATAGTGATAATCTATGCGATGTACTAATTGTTGGTCGTGGTGGTGGCTCTATTGAGGATTTATGGGCGTTTAACGAAAGAATTGTTGCAGAGACTATTTTTGAAAGTAATATACCTATCATTTCAGCAGTAGGTCATGAGGTGGATTTTACAATTGCAGACTTTGTTGCCGATAAGCGTGCAGCAACTCCAACAGCTGCAGCTGAGCTTGCTACACCTTCAATTGATGTACTTAAGGAAAACATTAAGTTCTATGATCGTCAAATGACAAAGCTAATCGTAAATAGAATTAACGATTATAAGGTGATTTTAACAAACCTAGATAAGCGTATTGATAGTAATAATCCAATTAATATTCTTAAGCATCAAAAGGAAATTGTTTCATCCTTATCTAAAAATTTAAATTTGTTAATTTATCAGCTTATTGCGGATAGAAAGCATCATTTTAAGCTTCTTACAGAAAAACTAGAAATCTTAAATCCTCTATCTATTATGGATAAGGGATATGCTATTAACAAAATTGATGGTAAGGTTATTTCTGATATCAATAAGGTTAATAAGGGTGATATAATAACAACTACTCTTAAAAATGGTGAAATTAAGAGTGAGGTTATAGAAATTATTGAAAAATAATTTTAAAAAAATGATATTTTATGACTATATATTATATGAGGTGCTTTTATGGAAAATAAAAACTTTGAACAATATTTACAAGAATTAGAAGACATTGTAAGAAATTTAGAAAACAAGAATATTTCATTAGAAGCTGCAGTAGATAGCTACACAAAGGGCTTAGAAATTTCTAAGAAATGCTATGAAATATTAAATACAAAAGAAGAACTAGTTGTTAAAAAAATGACTGAATCTGGCTTAGTTGAATTTAATAAGGAATAATTATGCGTTTAGATTTATATTTAGTTGAAAAGGGATTGTTTGAATCTCGTAGTAAGGCAAAGGTAGCAATAGATGCAGGTAATATTTTGATCAATGATAAGGTGGTAAATAAATCATCATTTGATGTTAATGATGGTGATGACGTTAAGGTTGAAGGTAACGTTAATCCATATGTATCAAGAGGTGGACTAAAGTTAGAGGCTGCTATTAAATCATTTTTCATTAGTATGAAGGATAAGACTGTACTTGATATAGGTGCTTCTACTGGTGGCTTTACTGATTGTGCATTACAGCATGGAGCAAAAAAGGTTTATGCAGTAGATGTTGGTACTAATCAGTTAGCAGAAAAGCTTTTATATGATTCACGTGTTATTTCTTTAGAACAAACTAACATTATTGATATCGAATTTTTCCCTGAGCCAATTGACTTAATTGTAATGGATGTATCCTTTGTTTCAATCGGCTATATGCTTCCAAATATTGTTAAGCATATTACAAAGGATAATGCTTTAATATGCTTAATCAAGCCGCAATTTGAGGTTGGTAAGGTCCATATGAAAAATGGTATTGTTAAGGATCGTACTGTACATATTCATGTTTTAGAAAATGTAATTAATGAATGTAAGAAATATAATCTTGGCATTACAAAGTTAATCACATCACCAATTCTAGGTGGAAGTGGTAACAAAGAATTTTTAGCATACATTAAGCTTGGTGAAACAACTAAGGTTAATGTTTTAGAGCTATTTAATAAGGAGTAATATTATGCTTAAAAGTTTAGTAGTTAAGAATTTTGCAATAATTGAGGATGTATCAATTTGTTTTAATAATAATATGACAGTCCTTACTGGTGAAACTGGTGCTGGTAAATCATTAATTATTGATACCATCTCTTTAATACTAGCTGCACGTGCTGATGCATCTATGATCAGATATGGTGAAAAGCTTGCCTATATAGAGGGTGTATTTACTGGATATGGACAAAACGTAATAGAACTACTAGAACGCTATGGAATTAAGCACGATGGAAGTATTACAATTATTAGAGAAATTTATGATACATCTAAAAATGTTATAAAGATTAATGGACAAAATGTAACACTTACTATATTAAAATCTATTTCAGGATTACTTGCAGATATCCATGTTCAAAATGATACATATAGATTATTTAATCCTGAAAGCTATTTATCATTAATTGATCCAATTGATGACAATAAGTTTAATAAGCTTATAGCTGATTATTTAAAGGCGTTAGAAAAATACAACAATGCTTATAAGGATTATGAGCATATTGTGAAGGGTCAAAAGGAAACCCTAGATAGATTAGAATTTCTACAATTTGAAAAGCAAGAGCTTGATGCTCTTAATCTAGAGGAAAATATAGATATTGAATTAGAAGAAAAGATTCAAAAGCTTTCTAACTTTGATAAGATATTCACATCATTAAATGAAGCTAAGGAAGCATTAGATGGACAAATTTGTGCAATAGATAATATATATGATGCAGCCAAGTCAATGCAAAAGATATCTGAGTATGATAAGGAATATGAGGAGTATGCAGATAAGCTAATGGATTCATATTACATATTAGACGAAATATCTTCTAATTTAGGTCGTCAAATCAAGAACCTTGATTATGATGATGAGGAGCTTGATATTTTACAAGCTAGATTAAATGAAATTAATAAGGCTAAGGACAAATATAAAAAGAACGTTGCTGAATTAATTGAATACCTAAAGAGAATAACCCTAGACATTGAAATGGTTGTTGATTATGATAATGTACTAAACGAATGCAAGAAGAATGTAGTAGACTTACACAGCAAACTAAAGGAAGCAGCATTAAAGCTATCAGCATATAGAAAGCAAATAGCTGATAAGATGGTTAAAGGTATTACAAAGGAATGTAAGGATTTAGATTTAGAAAATACTGTATTTGAAATAGAATTTAAGGAAATGGATTTATCTGATCCATTCAATAAATCTATATTTACTCCTATAGGTATTGATGAGGTGGATTTTAAGGTAAGCTTTAATAAGGGTGAGCCACCTCATTCATTACATAAGGTAGCCTCTGGTGGTGAGATGAGTAGAATGATGCTGTCATTTAAGAGCTACCTATCTAAATCAACATCACAAGGACTTATGGTATTTGATGAAATCGATACAGGTGTTTCTGGTGCAACTGCTAAAAAAATTGCACTTAAGATGCATGAAATTGCTCAAAACGTTCAGGTATTATGTATTACACATTTACCACAGGTGGCAGCAATTGGCGATTACCATAAGCACATTTATAAGGAGCTATCAGGTGGTAGAACAAAGACTCATGTGAAGGATTTATCGCATGATGAAAGAGTAGAAGAAATAGCGTTAATGCTTTCTGGCGACAAGATGAGTCTATATGCTTTAGAGCATGCGAAAGCATTATTAACAGAATAAAAATAAAACTCCTTTTTTAAATGGTTTCAATACCATTTTATTAAAGGAGTTTTTTGTTTGTTGAGTTATAATGCGTATCTGCGGATTGCCTCAGCCACACCCGATTCATTATTATCATTATCAGTTATATAGTTTGCTTTTGCCTTTACATATTCAAAGCCGTTGCGCATGCATACGCCGATGCCCGCTTTTTCTATCATCGATAGGTCATTTCCTGCATCACCAATGGCCATTGTATCCTTCATATCTATACCTAAATAATTAGCAAGCTCAACGAGTGCAAGCCCTTTATCTGTTTTCTTATTTAAGAATTCAAGGAATATTCTTGCACTTCTTACCATTGAAAATTTAGTATAGAAATATTCATCAATAATAGTCATTGCTGAATTTAATCTCTCATCTGATGCAACCATCATAGCCTTTAAGAATAAATCTTCATCCTTAATAGTATCTATGTCCATTATTGTTTCAGTAATATCATTAATTCTAGTTTCTACGTCTGTATATTCATTTTTTTGGTGAGCAATCAATTCTTCGTTTTGTCTAAATGCGTGGAAATAAGTGTTTAATCTTTTTGATTCTCGGAATATCTCCTTAACTTCTTTTCCAGTGATGGTAGATGAGGCAACAAGCTCTTTAGTTTTGACGTTGAAGCATTTAGCACCATTATAGCATATTACATAATCATCCTCTGAATTAATATTAAGCTCATCTAAAACTGGCTTCACGCCGTTAAAGGGTCTACCTGTTGCTATAACGATCTTAATACCTTGTTCTCGAGCTAGCTTAATAGCTCTTTTATTTTCATCCGATATTTTCTTCATTGAATCAAACAAGGTTCCATCTAAATCAATTGTAATAATTTTAACCATTTTCATCACCGAAAGTATTATAGCACAGTTTCCAACAATTGGTGATATAAAGTTTAAATATTTTGAAAAACTACAAATGTGAGGTGAGATGATGAAGAAGATATTTGCATTTGTCTTTATTTTATTTGGATTATTATTTGGTCCAACTGTAAAAGCATATGAGATGTCTATAGAGGATAAAATATATGTTGGTGGACAACCTATAGGTATAAAGCTAAATAGTGGAGTAGAGGTTGTTGGAACTTATGCTATATATGAAGGAAGCATTATACATAAGCCATGGGATGAGGCTGGTATCATAGATGGTGACAAAATAGTTGAGCTAAATGGCTTTAGTATAAATTCCATAGCTGAGCTTGCAGATGCTTTAACTAAAACATATGGTAAAGAGGTTTCTATTAAGCTATTAAGAGGTTCAAGTGAAATATATTCTACTATTACACCTATAAAAAAGAATAACACATTGAGCTTAGGATTATATGTAAAGGATTCAGTTATGGGAGTAGGAACCTTGACATATTATATTGATGAGGCTAAAATTTATGGTTCATTAGGACATAAAATTGCTGTAGATTATTTTAATAGTGGTAGAATATATGAAGCAACAGTGGATGAAGTAATCAAGCCCTCTAATGGTATTGCTGGTGAAAAAAAGGCAACTATAACTGGAGGAGTTATAGGAACTGTTGAGCTTAATGAAGCAACCGGTGTACAAGGCCATGTGACGGCTAGATTTGATACATCTGACATGAAGCTTTTAAATATCAAAACTAGAGAC
>JAZNYN010000125.1:0-12764 GCA_045594405.1 Anaeroplasma sp. | reverse complement strand
TATCAACTAATTCTTGATATATATTACCTTTAATATTTAGGTCTAAATTAGTATTACATCTATACAAATTATCACCATTAATATCTGTAATATATATGCATGACTCATCACCAAAATCTTGGGTTATATATGTATCTTCAATGTAGCTAAGCTTTACAGCACAGCCAATATAGCTTTCCTTGTTTTTAATCAAACTGCTTGGAGAAAGAAACATTAAATATTTATCGTTATTATATGCTGGCATTTCAGTTATTAATGTTTCTTTATTGGTTAAATCAATCTCAGAAAAATTAATAATATTTTGTTTTCCAGAATAACCATCCGATGTGATTATTTCATCCTCACATAAAACAAAAACAAATTCATTCGTAGTGCTTTTTAATATTTTAGACGAAACCAGCTTTTTGAAATCCGCTTCAGTTTCTACATTATTTAATAATGAATACTGTTCATAAAAATCAATTTTATCCCAATAGTGTTGAAATTTAGAATTTATATTATCAGCGACTGTAGTCGATATTAGCTTTAAATAATTTAGACGCTCTAAATATAATTTGTTAATTAAGCTGACATTACATAATATCATAGTAATTATAGCAAATGCTATAATTATAGGATAATAAAAATACATCAATTTCTTTTCTTTTTTAGTGAACATAAACATTTTCCCCCTTTTTGTTTAAGTTCATATTTTTATGACAAAACAAATATATTATAAAACAGGATGATTTCATTTTCAACGGTTTTTTTTGACTAATTTTGTAAGAAAAAAAGCCTGCAAAAAACACAGGCTATCATTATGTTATTTAATTGAATCAATAAATCTTTGGAAGGCTGCTTTACCTTCATTTGTGTTCTTATATACACCAGCACATTCAAGCACCTTAACAAACACCTTAGATACCTCATTGCGAATAATTTCCTTACAATTATCCTTAGTAATAGTATAATTATTAATCCAGCTTAAAACCCAATCATTGTGCTTAATAATTGTCTCACAAGATGTAATATCCTTACCTTCAAGAATATATTCCTCTAATGTGTTAAGCTCTTGCTTTAATCTAGCAGGTAATACGGCAAGACCCATTACTTCAATTAAACCAATATTTTCCTTCTTAATGTGATGAAGGTCTGCACTTGGGTGATATACTCCCCATGGAGCAGCATCAGTTGTAATGTTATTTCTTAAAACTAAATCTAGCTCTAGCTCTCCATTTTTAACTCTAGCAATTGGAGTAATAGTGTTATGAGGAGTATCGCCAGTATGGCTAAAGATAAATGCAGCCTCATCAGTATAGCCTCTCCAGGTAGTAAGGATATGATCTGCACATGATGCTATTTGATCTAGGTCAGTACCATTTAATCTAATCACTGATAAAGGCCAATTAACTATGCCAGCCTTCACATTAGGATAATCCTTTAATGTGAATTTTTCTCTAATAGGTGCACGCTCCATTGCAAATTCATACGAACCACCTTGGAAGTGGTCATGAGCTAAAATAGAACCACCAACGATAGGAAGGTCTGCATTTGAGCCTGCCATATAGTGTGGAAATTGTCTTACAAAATCTAGTAGCTTTCTAAATACTGCTAAATCAATCCTCATAGGAGTATGTTCCTTATTTAATAGAATACAATGCTCATTATAATATGAGTATGGAGAATATTGAATAAAGTAATCAATACCATCTAGCTTAATCGGAATAATTCTATGATTTTGACGAGCAGGATGATTAAAGTGTCCAGAATAGCCTTCATTTTCTCTACATAGTAGACAAGAAGGATACCCACTCTTCTTCATTTGACCAGCTCTTGCAATGTCCTTAGGATCCTTTTCAGGCTTAGACAAATTAATTGTAATATCTATTAAGCCATATTCTGTTTCAGTTGACCATTTTTCATCTTTTCTAATACGATCAACTCTAATATAATTTGTAGCCTGAGATAAATCATAATAATAATCAGTGGCTGCCTTTTTATTTTCCTCAAATAATGAATAAAACTTATTAATTACTACAGAAGGATTAGGAGTTAGTGCACTCATAATTTTTGTATCAAATAAATCCTTATTAATAGTAGTATCCTCTACTAACCCTTTATCAATTGCATAATTTAAAATATCATTTAAAATTAAATGAATTTCTCTTATTTCCTTAGGATCTTCCTCTTGATATTCATATAAGCCTAAAATTTCAAGAACACGGTTTGTAACACAAACCTTATCTAATGAATCAACTAAGCCTTTGTTAATACCATAGGCAATTAATTCAGAAATGTATGAATTAATCATATTTATCACTCCTTAGTCATTATAACCGTTTGGATGGTTTTTATGCCAATTCCAAGCTGTTGAAATAATATATTCTAAATCATCGTATTTTGGATTCCAGCCAAGTACACTTTTTGCCTTATCTGATGATGCAATTAAAGTAGTTGGATCACCAGCACGTCTTTCTACTTCCTTTGCAGGAATAGGATGATTAGTAACCTTTCTCGCACTATCAATTACTTCCTTAACTGTAAAGCCAACACCATTACCTAAATTAAAGATGTTACTTTCATTTCCAGCATCAAGATACTTTAAAGCTAAAATATGAGCTTGAGCTAAATCATTAACATGGATATAGTCTCTAATACAAGTACCATCCTTTGTGTTATAGTCATTACCAAAGATTGAGATAAATTCTCTCTTACCATTTGGAACCTGTAGGATTAATGGAATAAGATGAGTTTCAGGATTGTGAGCTTCACCAATTAAACCATTAGGATGCGCACCACATGCATTAAAATATCTTAATGACACAAAACGTAGCTTGTGAGCGTTAGAAGTCCATCTAATCATCTTTTCCATAGAAAGCTTAGTTTCTCCATAGCAATTTGTTGGTACAGTTCTATCGCTTTCTAAAATAGGTACATTTTCAGGCTCACCATATGTAGCCGCAGTTGATGAAAATACAATCTTTGTAATACCATGATCAACCATTGCACCTAATAATACCTGAGTACCATACATATTATTATCATAATACTTTAATGGGTTAACCATACTTTCACCTACCTGTGATGAGGCAGCAAAGTGGATAACACCATCAATATTTTCTTTTTCAAATACTGAATCTAAGAATGCTCTATCCTTAATATCACCTTCATAAAATCTTGCCTTTGGATGTATAGCCTTTCTAAAGCCTGTTGAAAGATTATCAACAATTACAACATCCTCGCCTGCATCAATTAATTCATATACAGTGTGAGAGCCAATATAGCCAGCACCACCTAATACTAATATACTCATAATTAATTTTCCTCCTTCTTAAATTAACTTAATTCCACCGTATTTTCTTATTTTATATACACAGCATGAGCCATTGCCAAACACCTTATCTAAGGCATTCTTGTACTCATCTACAAACTCATTCTTAACGAATGCTTGGATAGTACCAGCAAAGCCACCACCGTGAACTCTTGATACACCATTAGCACCTAACACCATTTCGCTTACACATAGGGCAATTGAAACATTTTGATGCTTAATATCATGATTAGTATATACATTTTGAAGATATTTATATGATGAATTACCTGAAGCTGTAATAAGCTTAAGGAAGGTATCTAAATCATCATTCTTTAAAGCCTCTACCTCTTGAGGTACTCTCTTGTTTTCATTAATGAAGTGAAGAGCACGTAATAATGCACGGTCACCTAGTGCCTCTCTAATAGCTGCCATATTAGCTACTAAATCCTCATAGGATACATCTACTAGCACATCATGTCTTAATAGCTTCGCAACATTTTTCATTTCTTGAGGAACTAATGCATAATCCTCTGTTAGGTCTGAATGTGATCCCTTTGTATCAGTAATACATAAGCTATAGCCCTTCTTTGCCATATCGAACTCTACCTTTTCTATCACTGGATTTTTAGGATCATAAAAGTCTATATAAACTAAGCTACCAACAGATGAAGCCATTTGGTCCATTAATCCACAAGGCTTGCCAAAATATGTATTTTCAGCATATTGACTAATGATAGCAATTTCTACTGCAGATACCTTATTATCATTATATATATTAGAAAGCACTGTACCAATAGTATTTTCATAGGCAGCTGATGATGAAATACCAGCACCAACCAAAACATCACTTGTAATATAGCCCTTAAAGCCACCAACCTTATAGCCACGATTAACAAAGCCAGCTACAACACCCTTAACTAAGGAAATTGTGCTACATTCCTCTTCCTTCTTATAAGCAATATCAGAAAGATCAACCTCAACTATTAATCCACTATCATGTGCAATAACTATTTTATCATCATCCGTCTTTTGAGTAACACAAATAGTATCCTTATTTATAGATGCAGCAAGAACCTGACCATGCTGATGATCTGTGTGGTTACCACCAACCTCTGTTCTGCCAGGAGCACTGTATATACTAATATCATTTACACCAAATGACTTTTCAAATGCATTTATGGCATCCCTAAGCCTGCTCTTATGGTAATCTAGGTCATCAACATACACATCTAAAATGCGTTCATTATATATACCATTATCAATGTTTTTAATTAATTCCTTTGAGTTCATTTTAACACCTAATCCTTATTTACATAAAATTCATATTTAGTAGTTGTAGTAACCTTTTCTAAAGCATTTATAAAAGGTGATGGAAATTGTGGATTATTCACAGAATCAGGGAAGTATTGAGTTTCAAAGCATAAGCCATCAAAGCTTGTATGCTTATAGTTATTCTTTCCTATTTCCTTCAAGAAATAGCCACAATAAAATTGTACGCCTGGAAGATCAGTATAAACATTCATACCGATTCCACTTTCAGAGGATTCTAGAGTACAAATCTTCTTGACCTTTCCCTTATCATCGGCAACAACATAATTGATATCAAAATGCTTATCATAGGTATATGGTTCAAATGAATAAACCATATTATCCTTGATAACCTTCATGTTTCTAAAATCAAATGCTGAATTATTTACATTTAGGTTTTTACCAGTAGGAATAAGCTCATTATCAACCTGAGTAACATAATTAGAATTGATTTGTAGCTTATGCTCTAAAGCCGAACCTGAAGTACAGCCATTCAAATTGAAGTAACAATGATTTGTCAATGCCACAGGAGTTTCCTTATCAGATGAATATGTATAATTAATAGTTAATGAGGAATCCTTTGAAACAAAGTATTCAACATCTAGTGCTAAATTACCTGGAAAGCCTTGGTCACCATCTGGGCTTTCAATCGAAAAGATTATGTGTGCTCCCTCTTCATCCTCATAAGCCATTGAGCTCCAAACGCGATACTGATATCCATAGCCACTATGTAATGTATTGCTATTTTCGTTTGCAGTAAGCAAGTATTTTACATTGTTTCTTACATAGGCTGCCTTTCCAATACGATTGGCTACACGACCAACAACCGCACCAAAGCCAGGCTTATTATTTAAATATCCCTCTAAATTATCAAAGCCTAATACAACATCACGATAAAGACCATTCTTATCCTTAACCTCATACTTAATAATTGCAGCACCACATTCACCAAACGTAGCCTTAACATTATCAAGCTCTACCTCGTAATTATAAACATCCTTTTGATCATGCTGACCAAACACTAATCTTTTAATTGACATAAAGTCTCCCCCTAATTATATATTTATATTCTTAAATAATTCCTTGAATTTTTTCTTATCAACCTTTAACAGCTGTCTATCATATGTTAAAAAGCCATTTGTTTCATCCTCTACATCACTTACCTGTGTATAAATTGCACCACATAAGCCCTTATCAATATATGGAAGGATTTGCTCTTTATAGAGCTTAATTACAGCATCCTCAAAGCTTTCCTTACTATAGTAATTTGCATAACCATATGTATTAGTTAAATTATGCGAATGCTCATCTATTTTATAGCTATATCCGCCAAATTCACTTATTATTGTTGGAATCTTTTTTTCTTTATATTTAATCGTCTTAAAGTACACATGGTCACTAAACACATCAGATTTTTTACCAAAGTACCAACCACTTGTTGAATCAATAATTCTAGATGTATCTAATGTTTTAAATAGCTCATACATATCATCACTGTTAATTTGACCCCATGCTTCGTTATAAATAGTCCAATATAAGATACATGGACAATTGTAAAGATGATTAACTGTCTTAGTAGCTGAATCTATAAATTTTAAATAATATTTATTGTTTTTAGATTTTCTATCACTGAAATATTTAAAGCCTATAGTTGGTAAGGCTGTTTGGGCAACAAACTTATATTTACCATTATTAACCATATCCTGGAAAACTATCATACCTAGCTTATCGCACTGATAGTAAAATTCCATTGGCTCTATCTTAATATGCTTTCTTAATGTATTGAAGCCTAACTCCTTCATTCTCTTTATATCATCTATAAAGCCATCCTTTGTAGCAGGAAGGAAAATACCATCAGGATAATATCCTTGATCTAAAAGACCATTAAAGAAATAAGGCTTATTGTTAAGTAAAATTCTACCATTTTCTATATGAATTTTTCTAAATGCAAAATAGCTTTTAACCTCATCGTTTTGACTTTTAACAACCAAATCATAAAGATTAGGCTTTTCAGGAGACCAGGCTTTAATGCTCTTAAGTTTAATAGATACATTATTATCATTAGTAGTTAGATTGGCTAACTCCTTACCAGCAAATAAAACAGTTATTTCCTTTTGACAAGCATCAGAATCTATGGCTAGGTTAACCTTCTTATTATCAAAGTCTACATCAATTTTAATCGTTCTAATATAGTCGTTTGATACACTTTCTAACCATACCGTTTGCCATATACCTGACACCTGAGTGTACCACATACCCTTTGGCTTTCTAACCTGCTTACCATATGGTTGAATTGGATCTAAATCATCCTTAACCTTAACAATAAGCTCATTTTCTTCAGCCTTTAAATGGCTTTGAATTTCACATTCAAAGGGTAGATAGCCATGATCATTATGAGCAACTAATTCGTCATTTACATAAACCCAGCACTCATAATCAACTGCTCCAAAATGTAGGATAACCTTATCATTAATAAATTCCTTTGGTACTATAAAAGATCTTTTGTAATATAGATACTCACCCTTTACAATTCTTCTTTCTACTCCTGAAAGCTTAGATTCAGGACAGAATGGAACTAAAATGCTACCATCAAATTTACTTGGAATAGCGTCCTCCTTAGTAATTGCATATTCCCAATAGCCATTCAAATTAATATAAGAGTTTCTTACAAATTGTGGTCTAGGATAATCAGGATATGGATGATTAGTATCTAAATTAGCCTCATATGGAGTTGTTAAAACATTATATATACACTTTTTCATAATGCCTCCAGGATAAATAATTTTATTCTTCAGTTGCTTCTGTATTTTCAATTTTAGTCTTATTAATTTTTCTAATTACAAAGAATAACGGAATTAAATGTAATAAACCAACTAATATACCACCTAAATAAATGTTTGAAGATGGTGAAAATTGAGAGTCAACTACACCACCGATGCCCGCGTTTTGTCCACACATTAAAGCACCAATCCAAGGACCAATAATCATAGGAAACAATACTTGAATAAACATTCTGATACCTTGGAACAAGCCAACATTATCCTTAGGAACATATTCACGAATAGATGCTTGATAGCAAGCAGTAAGAGATAAAAAGCCCATTAGCATAATTGTACAGCCAACAAATATCCAAGCAGTTCCCTTTAAAAGGAATAGTAACAATAATCCCACAAAGTATAGAGCTAAGGCTGGAATAACAGAAATTTTTAGCTTGTACTTGTCTAAAATTCTACCAAAAATAATTGTAAATATGGCAGCAACTATAATTGCAGGTGCCATAACAAATACATAGCTTTCACCAATTTGTTGTTCAAGATAAATAACATAGTATGGCATAAACACTTGATTAGAAATACAGAATATTCCAAATGTAATAAAGATAATATATAAAATACTATTTTGCTTAATTACACTTGGTCTAAAGCCGTAAAATATATTTTTAAAATAATTGCCCTCAGGATTAGGCTTAACCTCAGATTCATCAACAATGAAGAAGCCTAATACACCTACTATTAATACAATTATACCTAATATAGCAAATAGCCAATAATAGTCCATAAATAAAAGCATACCATAAACTACTAACACTGATAATAGTGGCATTGCAGACATAACGCCCTCTGCCTTACCTCTACTGCCATCATCAGTAATCTCAGTTACCCAGCAATTAAACGCTGCATCGTTAGCTGTAGAACCGAAAAATGACATTATACAGTCAAAGGCTATTACTAATCCTATACCTAAAGAAGCACCATTAACAATACCAAACCAAGATTCTAAATTTTCTTTTTTGATTAATGAAAAGCAGATAATAGTAATACCCCAAATAAGATAACCTATACTAATAAAAATTTTTCTTTTACCTAGCTTATCCGATAGAGCACCCAAAAATAGTGTTGTCAGTGTTGCAACAATAGCACTTAATGAAACCATTAGCGCAATATCAAACTGTGACGCACCAAGCTCATTAGCTATAAATTGATTTAAAACCATGTTCTCAATAGTCCAAGCAACCTGACCAAAAAGGGCGAATATTACGATTGCTAACCATGTTTTCCTCGTCAATTTTTTCATAAATTATATTACTCCTTTAATATAACGATTATTTCAATTATATTATCTCATTTTTAAATTTTTTATACAACATATGTAATACGCTTTCACGAAAAAGAAAAAGCCTAGATTTACAATCTAAGCTTCTAAAATTATGCTTTAACGTAGTATTCAGACACATTTAAAATTGTTTCACCATCAATTTGTGCTGGTCTAGGTTTATCATATGACACTTGAATATTCTTTCCTCTTAATATGATTACATTTTTTGGATGCTTGATATGCTCACCCTTAAATATAGATGCAAATATCATCAATACCTTAATTCTAAAGCTACCACGGAAAATACACAATGATAATGTTCCATTCTTATCAAATCTATCCTGACCTGGTGTAGGTATCATACCACCACCATAATGCTTGCCCTTCATCGTAGGAGCTATCCAAACCTTCTTATAATTATATTCTACACCATCAACTATCACCTTACATTTAGTAGGCTTATATGAAAATAAGCAGCCCTTAATAGCAATTGCTGTGTAGTTAACAGGCTTGTTTGATTTTTCTCTTTTCTTATCGCCAACCTCACAGCAATAGCCATCAATACCATAACCAACGCCATTAATAAATTTATATTTCTTACCATTTATTGTACACACTGGAAGCTTCTTAATAACCTCATTTACTTCAATAGGTCCACCTGCTACATTGTTAGTCATCTCACGATAAAAATCATTTCCTGTACCCAGCGGAAAATATAATACCTTATTATTATATTTAATCTTAGCTGTATCATTTACAAATCTATTTAGCGTACCATCTCCACCACATACAACAATTTGATCATCCTCAGCTAGCTCCTTAAACCATTTTGAATATTTTACCTTAGTAATGTCTATATACTCTACATCACTAATGTATTCCTCTAAACCTTTAACTAATTGCTCGCCATTACTACTATTAGCTTTTGGATTATATAGCGCAAATGTTTTACTCATAAATCAACCCCACCTTTTAACAATCTACAACAATATTATATCTCTTTTGACAATAAATGTAAAGCATGCTTGACATTGTGTTTATTTTTGTAAAAAAAGAAAAGGTCCACCAAATTAAAAGGGGTGGACATGCAAAAAGAAAGGTATAAGATTTAGAAAATAGCTTTAATTAATTTCAATGCCGGCTCAACTGCTCTGCCCTCAGTCAAGCTTAGCATGTCATCTTCACTAATTTCTGTAGTACCAGCTTCACACTCTAGCATAGAAAACATGATACTGCATAAAATCCATTCATCATCCTCGAATTGAAGAGTATATCCGTCTGCATATGCATAAAGCTGATTGTCACTAGTTTTAACATATTTAGGCATCATATTCCTCCATTCTTAACTAATAAATTTCATTTACAGCCTCATTATATATTACCAACAACACCAAAATTACACCAATAAACAACTTTTTTAAAAAAAAATTAAAGGCCCTCACCTTAAGGTGAAGACCTTGATAGTTAATCTAAATTAGTCGTTTATGCTACTTCTAAAATCATTATATTCATCTAATAAGTCTTGACTAATGCTAGGTGGTGTTTTCTTAAATGCCTTAACAAACATCTCCTTAGTTAAAGGAATAGGTTCAGTAGAGCCAGATTCTTGAATTTGTTCAAGAGCCAAGCGGCATGCTTCTTCAATAATACCACAAATATCTGCAGCCGAATAATAGCCACATCTATCACCGTTATTAGAAATTCTTCTAGGAACAGCCTGTTCTGTCATTTCTAAAATTTGGTCAGTAGTAATACCATGAAGCTCAATTCCCTTAATCTTACCCTCGATAATAGCCTTCTTAGCTTCCTTATCAGGAGGAGTAACATGAACTAGATGTGAAAATCTCTTATAGCGTAGGTACGCAGGGTCTATAACATCTGGTCTATTTGTTGCAGCAATCATTATACGCTTAGCACCATTTACACCAAAGCCGTTAATTCTTTGTAAAAGCTCAGTTGTAACTGCAGCCTTATAATCCTTAGTATCCTGTGTTCTTCTACTAAAAATAGATTCACATTCATCAATGAATAAAATAGCACCATCAGGACAAGCATCAAGCTCTAAGAATAGCTGCTTAACAGCTTGCTCAGATTCGCCTACATATGATTTAAATATATCAGCAGGTGTAACAATAAATAATGGTAATTTCATTTCATGAGCAATAGCCTCAGCAAACATAGTTTTACCAGTACCTGGAGCACCATACATCATCATACCTAAGCCACCCTTAATTTTATAGTGCTCTAAAATTTTAGGGTTTTGTGCCATAAATAGGAATGACTTAACTAGCTTCTTTACATCCTCTAAGCCCTTTACATCATCAAAGGTAGTTTCAGGTATTTGAGCATTCATTACTGAACCATAATTTGCAGCCTCATTAGATAGTTTTTCAAAGAATTCCTTAAATTTCTTTGCCTCTTCTGTATCAGTAGTTCTTGTAGATATTTGCTTAGCCTTTTGTGCAGCCTTTGAATATTCTTGTCTTAGCTTATTACGATCCTCTGCTGAAATTTCGTTTTTATCCTTTTTTCCAGCAAGTAGTTGTCTTATTTTATTAGTTATATCGTTAAACTCTTTTTTTAGAGCATCAATGCTTTCTGGTGAAGTTGTCTTTTTATTTTCAGCAGCCATATCTTCACCTCTTAGCTTAAGATATCAGAAATATCATCGCCAGAGCCAGCAGGCTTTGGTGCTGAATCAGTAGAGTCATTGCCAGCACCAATGTTTGTAACGTCAACATTGTATTGCTTAGCATACTTATTGAATACCTCAACTGAAGAATTTTCAGTTGATACTGCTGCAGAAACCTTACCCTTAGATTTAAGCTTTTCCATACGTGTTCTTTGATAGCTTAATCTACCACGAATTCTTTCCATAGCACCTCTTACACTAACAGACATATCTTGAGTCATTTGGAATAGGCCTTCAATTTGCATAATCATAGACTTAACTCTATTGTTATTATTTCTAATAGCCTTTTTCATTCTTCTCTTTTGCTTTATTCTAGCTAAAAATCCATAATTACTAGATAATGAGTTAACTAAAATTTCATTGTTAAGTTTTAGTACGCTATCGAATGTACACATAGCCTCATCCATAAATAGGAACATTGTTTGAACAGAGTCAATAGTATAGATAACCTCTTTTATTTCATCACATACATATAAGAAGTCCATCATCATTTGTGTTCTATAATCCTCAGGACCATACTTTTCAAGATTTTCCATAGCCTTATCAAATAATGTTCTAGTTCTATCTTCTAGCTTGTTCTTATTACGGTTAAAGATTTCCTCTTGTCTTTCCTTAGCAAGCTGTTGAGTATCCATTAAGACAGTATCACGTTCCTTAACGTCATTCTTTAAATCATATTTATTCATACATTTACCTCCTATTACTTGCTATCAAGCTTATCAACTAATAAATCATCAATTCCAACTTCTTGTTGTACCTCAGCCTCTTGCTTAGGTGCCTTTCTTCTAAAGCGATCCTTTAATGCTTCACTTTCAACCTTAGGGTTTCTATGTGAAGAACGTGACTTGTTAAGAAGATCAACAGTTTGTTGATGCCTATCATTGATTTGTCTAATAACTCTTTCATCATTCTTAATAAGCTTATCAAACTTTAATCTAATATCCTCTAGCATAAATATTGCATCTGCTTGTTGATCCTCAGTTATATTTGTAGATAACAATCTTGCAATTGTTTCAAAATCAGTATGGTAAGTTAATAAATTAAATTTACTACCTTCATTTGCAAACATTTTAGCTAGCATAATGATATCATTAACCTTCGAATAAATTAGCTTACGATTATTGTTGTTTCTATTGATGCTATCAAGTAAATAGCTCTTATCATCAATAGTACCTTGTAATGTGTCGATAGTATAGCTGATATCTCTTATTTTGCGTGAATACTCATCCTCAGAAATTTGTCCATTATCAACCTTATCGGTTAAATCAGCACCTTGATCCTCTAGCTTAGAAATTTGAGCCTGTAGATCATCAACCTCTGCTTGTAGGGTATTTTCATTCTCAACACCTCTATCAATATCAGCCTTATATTGATTTA
>JAZNYN010000124.1:0-12905 GCA_045594405.1 Anaeroplasma sp. | reverse complement strand
CATTTTTTATCAAAGGATACGCTGCGGGAAAACGGCAGAGTGTTGGGGACAGCACAGGGCCGCCCAAGGAGGCGAATGCTAAAACACCAGTTCTTCTTTCACCAACATTTACAGCCTCTACAGGGCGGTAATCCATAAAGCTATGGTTAATGATACCATAACCCTTTGTTAAGCTCATAAAGTCTGTATTAAAGCCTATCAATCCTCGTGAAGGAATATAATAGATTAATCTTGTTTGAGTCTCTGTGTTGCTCATAGTTTCCATAGTACCACGGCGATTACCCATCATCTCAATGACAGCTCCTGCTGATTCTGATGGAACATCAATAACACAGTATTCATATGGTTCTGATAGAATACCATTAATTTCCTTCATAATTACATTTGGACGAGATACCTGAAATTCATATCCTTCTCTTCTCATATTTTCAATTAATATACCTAAGTGTAGCTCACCACGACCTGAAACCACCCACTCCTCTGCTTGAGGCACACGTTCAACACGAAGAGATACATCCTTTTGAACCTCTCTCATTAATCTATCCTCAATCTTTGATGCAGTTACAAGCTTACCATCAAGACCACAGAATGGAGATGTATTCGTACCAAAGGTCATTTGTACAGTTGGCTCTGAAATATCAATCATTTCTAGTGCTTCCTCTTCTCCAACTGGACAAATAGTTTCACCTACTGAAATATCTGCAAGACCAGTTACAGCAACAATATCTCCTGCATAGCCTTCCTTAATTTCAATTCTATCTAAGCCTAAAAATCCGAATAGCTTTTGAATTCTAAATTGCTTAATGCTTCCATCTATTCTCATACATGATACAATATCACCTGATTTAATAGTACCACGCTTAACTCTACCAATACCAATACGACCAACGAAATCTGTATAATCTAAAAGGGCTGGCTGAAACTGAAGTGGCGCAGAATTATCCATTTCAGGGGCAGGAATGTGGTTGATAATCATATCAAGTAATGGCTCCATACCTTCCTTTTGTGTAGATAGCTCAACATCTACTGAGCTTGTATTATTTACAGCTGATGTAAAGCATACTGGAAAATCTAACTCATCCTCATCACAGCCTAAATCAATAAATAATTCTAAAACCTCGTCGATAACCTCAAGCGGTCTAGCAGAAGGCTTATCCACCTTGTTAATAACAACAATTGGCTTTAGATGAGCCTCAAAGGCCTTCTTTAAAACAAAGCGTGTTTGTGGCATTGTACCCTCATATGCATCTACAACCAATACAACACCATCAACCATTTTCATGATACGCTCTACCTCGCCAGAAAAGTCGGCATGTCCTGGTGTATCTAAAATATTTATTTTAGTATTCTTATATGAAATAGCTGTATTCTTTGCTAGGATAGTAATACCTCTTTCACGCTCTAATGCGTTAGAATCCATTACCCTTTCATCAACATTTTGATTTTCTCTAAATGTATGTGAACCCTTTAAAAGCTTATCCACTAATGTAGTTTTACCATGGTCTACATGGGCAATAATTGCAATATTTCTAATCTCCATAGGCTTTTACCTCTTTTCCAAAAACATAATAATTATATCACTCTATTATTCTTATTTCTACAATTATTTTTCTATTTTCCTTCAAAATCCTTTAACGGCTTAACAAATGAATATACCACATCTAGGTTGTTAGCATGATAATACTCTAATATTAAGCTAAAGTATTCAATAACTGATTCATTATTTATTCTTTGTGCCTCTCTTAGAAGCTGATTTAATGCAGTTTCAAATAATGGATGTGCAGTATCTGATATATAATTTATTCTTGTTTGAAGATAGCTGTTCTTTTTTAAAAACCTATAGGTATTACTTACATATTTTGGTAATGCCTTTCTAATGTTAGGCATATATGTACCATTAGTTATATATTCAAATATCTTAATTATCTCACAGCCTATGCAATGATTAATAAAGTCAGTTTCATATATATTTTTAGGACTGATTTCAAGCAATTCCTTAATAGTTTCATATTTCCAAATGACACGATGGTTAGCTTTAGTTGCAGAAGGATATTCCTTCTTATACTCTACAATTAGCTCCTCTAAAGTATCTATATAATCATCATTCATCTCAAATTGAGAAATTAGCTTTTTAGCAATCTTTTCAATCTTCTTAGCATTGTGCTCACCCTCAGCTATTTTATAAATTTCATCTAAAAAATTGTCCGCAACAACATAGAAGGAATTAACTAACACCCTTACATTAACCGCTCTTCTATCAATTCCATCCTTAGTGTAAATATCATAATAAAAAATATCATTAGATATATTAATTGTATCTAGCATGCAATAGCTTAAATCAGTTTTATTTAACACTCTATTTGCAGGATGTCCAACAACATCATTTCTAATGTACTTAAGTGTTCTTAGGTCTTCATTTTGATTGATGTTAATAAAATTCTTATTTTTAGTTATTTCAAATGCTAAAGAATATAGAGAATCAACAGACACAAATAGCCCCTGTAATAATGCATATAATCTTAAAATTGATTCCGATCTATCTGTAATTATCGGAGATGCAAAATATGCCTTTTGAATTTCATTTGTGGCATCTAATGCAGATAACGCAGCAGCAACACCATAATTCTTTTCTTGAATATAATAATCGATATTAAAGCGTTCTATTTGCTCCTCTAGCTTCTTAATTGATTTAATCATAACCATCATCTCACTTTTATATTTCTAATATATATTATATTACTTCTATTTAAAAAGCGAAAGTATTTGAATCGCTTTTTGTAAGAAAAAGAGGATCAAATCTCCTCTAGTTTATTTGAAAACAAAATGCAAATAACACCTATTGATGTATCAATAACAAAAAATAAAAAGGAGTAAATTTCTTACTCCTTCATATCTACATATAAAATCTCTTCTTTCTGGCTTGGTTTGTATATTTTTCAACATACAATCTTTCATCTGCAGATTCAATAAAGTCTGGAATATATTCGAAATCTCGAGAATACTTTTCATAACCTACGCTTATCGTTAAGGAATATGGAAGACCAATAATAGATCTAACAGCATCCTTTAAACCATTAACATAAGCTGTAATTTCCTCTTCACCAATAGATTTGTATAAGATTACAAACTCATCACCAGCATATCTAAATATTTGTCCTGAATTTTCAGTAACATATTGCTTAAGTGTTCTTGATAAAACAATTAAAGCCCTGTCGCCCTCATTATGACCATAATTATCATTAATTGCCTTAAACTTATTAATATCTAGCATTAATAAATATAGATTATAGCTGCCATCATAAACCTTAACCTCTTGGTCAATAGCCTTACTAAATGCATTTCTATTAGGTAGCTGTGTTAATTCATCTGAGTTAACCAATAGCTCTGAGCTATCAAGATAGAACCATAAAATACCTAAAACAATACCAAATGAAGAAAGAGGAACACCCATAAAGAACAGCTGAGATACACAGCCCACTATAGGGAAAATAAAGAATTTTGCAGTAGATAATAATTCTCTTCTTCTAGAATAATTCTTTTTATTCAATGTTTTTAAAATACTCTTAACAACTGATGAAAGTGGATATATTACTACAACTAAAAATTCAAATAAATGTAATGGCCCACGCTGATATATATTATCCTCATTAATAGTAAACACCCAGCCAGTAAAGGCAGATGAAACAACTATTATAGCAATAATAAACAGTGGGAGTGTCACTAAAATAAATAGCTTTTTATTAGAATGGATTTTTGTCCTTTGTACTCTTTCAGAATATCTAAAATATATTGCACAGGTAGCAATCATACCAACAAAGTATAAAACATTAGCAACATAATTGATTGCTCTAGCAGCAGGAATTGCTATACCATTAATGCAAATACATAATATATCCATAATAACAAACAAATCTGTAGTAATAATTAAAGGCACTAAATATTTTCGAACATCGTTTTTTACATTTCTATGTATAGCCTTTACTAATACAATTTGTAATACTGCAAGCTCAAATATTAATATTGCCACATACATTTCTAGCATACATACCCCTCCTTCTTTCAATAATTACAAACACTATTATATTCTATTATATTCTCTTATAATCTAATGTACCCTTTCTTATATTATAACTCATCTTATAGTTATTTGTACCATCAGATAGGTCGAAAGTTATATAGTTTTTACTTTTTTCTACATTATAATACTTATAATCCTTTAATGATGCTGCAAATTCATATACTTTGTTTTTCTTTTCATCATAATATCTTAGGTTATCTGATGTAAGATATATACCACCAAAAATATGATTAAGTACTGTTAAAGCTTCCTTTTGCTTATCATTCATCCACATATTATCATCACGCAATAGGTATACATCTGGATCATTTAAGAACCAGAAGTTATTCATGTGTCTTCTAAATATCGTATTTAATAATGTATTTTTTGTAGAGATACGTTCTCTATGTGCCATCTTCATAAACCAATGATCGTCAAATTTCAAGCTAACATCAGGTCCTATACGACAATAATCAGTAGTTCCAGCTGCAGATACAAGCGGAACACCACAGCCTAGTATTTCGGCACCAAATGAATTATCTCTAATAAATTCCATCGTATCTCTCATAATCTGAGCACGTGTTTTATCTGGGCGTGGATAAATACAAGCTGAATATAGGAAATCTAGCTTAAGATAATCAAAGCTATTTTCAATAACCATAAACTCTAATAGCCTCTTAACGTATTGTCTTACCTCTTCATTATAGATATCATATGCATAATGTCTAGACCAGCTACAGCCTACTAGAATAGGTTTCCCCTTATTATCCTTTATTAACCAATCAGGATGCTCCTTAGCTACTACACTCTTTACCTCGGCAGAAACTGGTGCCATCCATACACCCGCTTTCATTCCTAAGGAGTGTATTTTATCAACTAAAGGTCTTATACCATTTGGAAATTTCTTTTCGTCAATTGATAAGAAATCACCAACGAAGGTTTGATATCCATCATCAATTTGGAAAAGCTTAAAGCCTGCTTTACTAATCTCTCTAACATTAGTACTGATAATTTCTTCATTGATATTTTGATAATAATTATACCATGAGCAAAAGCCATCCTTTGGCATAACTCTTACCTTAGGTGTATCAAAAAGCTTTTTATATTCATCAAATACAGCATTCTCTTCACCTACTAGCTCTAAGAAATCTAATGCTGTAATTTCATTTTCAATAACTAAATTTTCAATATCTGATTCAATCCATAATAGGTTTTTCCTACAATTAACATTAATAATTGTATATGCGAAATAATCATTTAATGAAGCAAATAGCTTATATGTTTTACCGCTTCTAATATAAGAATATGTATACCCATGGAAAACTCCCTTTTTGTTAGTATACTTCTTAAAGGTATAATCTCCATATTGACTGAATCGATAACGACCATTTAGCATTCTTGCAAGAAGGCTTAAGCCCTTCATTCTTTCACTTGGTAGGTATTCTTTGGTTACAGTCCAAGATTGATATCCATTAGCCATAAACACATCTTCTTTAGAAATTGGATAATTTTTTGAAACATTAAAGCTTATAGCTTGAAGCCTTGTCTTTGGTGTAATAATAGCCTTATATCTGGCACCAAGCATTACCTCTTCACTAATTAACTTAATAGAAACATCATTATTATCGAAAAAGTGATTATTACCACTTATCTCTTTAACTACATCACCTAAGCGATATTTAAACCTAATAACATAGTTCATATTCAATTACCTCGTCATCGAATTTATTATATACATATTATAATACAAACTTCCAAAAAAGAAAAGGTCTACTTTCGTAGACCCTATAGCATATAGCCTGGCAGCTTCCTACTCTCGCACATAGTACTACCATCGGCGTAAAAGTGCTTAACTTCTGTGTTCGGTATGGGAACAGGTGTGACCACTTTGCCATCGCCACCAGACTAAAGAAAAAGAGGCGAATGCCTCGCTATTTTATTAATGGCGCATCCAAGAGGACTCGAACCCCTAACCTTTTGATCCGTAGTCAAACGATCTATCCAATTGATCTATGGATGCAAGAATGGCGGTCTGGACGGGACTTGAACCCGCGATCTCCAGTGTGACAGACTAGCATGTTAACCACTACACCACCAGACCACTATTACATCAAAACTTGACGCTTGTTTATTATAGCATAGGAATATTAAGTATTCAATACTTTTTTCATTTTTTTTAAATATATTTTTTACTATTTTTTAATAAATACATAATAAAAAATATGGGCAATGGTTAATATTGCCCATATTCATTACATTAATAATTAGTCCTTCTTAGCAATTTCAGCAATAGAAGCAATTGTGCCTGCTAGGTTTTGCATTTCAGATGGAATGATAATCTTTGTAGATTGACCATCAGCAACCTTTTGCATAGCTTCATAGCTCTTAAGTGCTAATACTTCCTTAGTAACCTTAGCATCCTTTAATGATACTAAACCCTTAGCCTCAGCTTCACGAATTACTCTGATACCCTCAGCCTCAGCAGACTTAACCTTTAATAAAGACTCAGCTTCACCCTCAGCCTTTAAAATCATAGCTTGCTTTTCAGCATCTGCACGTAAAATTTGAGATTCCTTTTGACCTTCAGCAAGTAGGATTTGGCTCTTCTTTTCACCTTCAGCAAGTAAGATCTTTTCACGACGTTCACGTTCAGCACGCATTTGGCGCTCCATTGCATCACGGATATCCTTTGGAGGTAAGATGTTCTTAACCTCTACACGGTTAACCTTGATTCCCCATGGGTCAGTAGCTTCATCTAGAATTGAACGCATCTTTGTATTGATAATATCGCGGCTTGTTAAAGTTTCATCTAAATCTAATTCACCGATGATATTACGCAATGTAGTTGCAGATAAATTTTCAATTGCAGAAATTGGATTTTCAACACCATAAGCATATAGCTTAGGATCTGTTACTTGGAAGAATACAATTGAGTCAATTTGCATTGTAACATTATCCTTTGTGATAACTGGCTGTGGATCAAAATCCTTAACCTGCTCCTTCATTGAAACAACATGAGAAATCTTGTCAACGAATGGACATAAGAAGTGCATACCTACACCCCATGTTGCATGGTAACCACCTAAACGTTCGATTACATACTTTGAAGTTTGTCTAACAATTTTAATTCTTGTAATTAAGTATATTAATATAACTAATACAACGATACTAACTACAACGATAGGTAATACTAAATCATTTGCTAAAAACATTATTTTTTTCCTCCCCTTTGTTATAACATTTCTATTTTGCTATCTTCGGCTTCTAGTATTTGTTTTACTACGACCTTATTACCCTTGATAGCTATAATTTCTACAACACTATCAATTTCAATATCAGAATCTACTTCCTCTAATAATGTTGCAGTATATATAATACCGTTTACTTTAATTTCACCGGCATCATACTTTGAAATTTTCTTTAACACCTTAACTCTCTTACCAACAATTTCATCAACATTAGTATAACGAACTGAACGCTCCATCATCTTCTTTACTAATGGTCTTGTTAATGCTAAAGCTAATAATGCGATAACCGCAAATATTATTACTTCCACATAAATAGGAACTGAGTTACAGATGCATAGGCTTACTAGGCTACCTACTGAAAACCATATAGAAACTAAATCCTGTGTTAAAGCTTCTACAACTACAGTAATAACAAATACCGCAAGCCATACCCAAATCATGTATTGTTCCATTAAATTTGTCCTCCCATATTAATAATAATTGCCTTTTTAACATCATCATATGAAGTACTAAATCTCACAAATTCCTTTTTTCCTATTTTTAGATTAAATATTCCAGACAAATAAGTAATAAGAGCTCTTGAACATATTCTTGCATATGTTTTAGAAATTGAAATAGTCAATAATGAGGTTTCAGGTATTTCACCGCTTAAGGCAATATCCTTGTTTAGTGGATAAACATAAATCAATTTATTTTCCTTATCCACACCAACTCTTGTCTTATATGCTTCTTGAAAATATTTTACCATATTTTTACTAAAAGTTATATGGCTATCATAAATTGCAGCACTTCCTTGACAATAATCAGTATCAAAAAACTCAATCATTTTATCAACCTCCTACCATTATTATACTATCAAATTTAAAATAATTCAAGAAAATTCATAAACTTTCTATAAAAATTTTATTTGATAATTTTTAGATAATCCCTAACACAATTATTAGGACTAATATAAGTGGCTGATATGCTTTTATTTCTATCATCATCTGGCGAAATGTTTGAATTGATGTAGAAGGTATCAATTCCAAAATTCATTGCACCTTCTATATCACATACTGAATCATTTCCAATCATTATAGAGTCTTCCTTTATTAAACCATATCGTTTAAACAAAATTTCAATAAATTTGTCGCTTGGCTTTTTTACACCCTCAGAGGATGATATCAAAATTCCATCAAAATATTTTTTTATATCAAGCATTTCAATTTCAGGCATAGTGAAATAATATTGAGCATTAGATAATAAATATATTTTCTTGTTTTTTTCCTTAAGCCTATTTAATACATCCTCTACTCCATCATAAAGCTTAATATATTTAGTCGATTCAGCTCTGAAATATTTCATTAATTTAATTACTACATCATCATTTGGGATAATACCCTTTTGGGTAAATAGCTCTTCAAAAACCAACTCTAAGGCAATTTCCACCTTTTCTATACCTAGTTTTTTTCTTAATATATTTTCATGCTTAAGGCAAAGTCTTTTGTATTCTTTCTGAAGCCTTATAGCAGAATACCTCGCCCCAAGCCTTGTATATTCCTTAGCAACCTTTTTCCATAGTGTACCTTTATTCTCATCAGTATTTATATCAACCAAGGTTCCGTATAAATCAAAAATATAATTTTTATACATACTAATACCTATAAATAAAGGATGCAAGCCTTGCATCCTAATCCTTTCTCATATACTTCACTAAATAAGTTTTTTCTTCATCAAATTCAATAACTCTATCCTTATATAAGCTACCATATGCTCGCTTAAATGCTTTACGACTCATTTTGAATGCCTTTTCTATTACCTCAGCTGGAGATTTAGAGGTATACTTCATAATTCCATGATGATCCTCTAAAAATTTTAAAATAATTTCCTTATCTCCTTCAATCATTTCCTCCTTTTGAGTATTAAGTGTGCCATAGCATTCCCCATTAACCTTCTTAGTAATTACTACAGTTACCTCTTCACCCATTCTATGAGTACCACGCATTTGAGTTTGAGGAACAAACACATAAACTAGGTTTGTTGTGATTACTCCAATACCCTTATCAGTCACTCTACATACATAACCATCTAGTGAGTCAAATTCCTCAAACTTTAAAGGGCTGTGTAGCTCAATAATATCGAATCTATTAAGTGGCTTTCCTGTTAATACATTATTCTTTTGCTTAAGCTTAATAAATAATGTATCCCCTATACGAGGCCATGCATCAGTGCTATATGGTAGGAAATCCTTAGATACTAACACGTCCTTAGTTGTGTTATTATCAACAAATAAGCCTATTGTAGGAAGAACCTCTATTACCTTAACAAAGCCAGGCTCATCAACTGTAGCACATACCTTGTTCATAGTGGCACATGGTCTTTTTTCTTTATCAGAATAAACAAACACTGTAAGCGTAGAGCCTATTTCTAGCTCCTCTGTAGCTTGCTTAAAATGCATAAGGACCTCGTCCTGCCCATCACCAAGCATATAACCTAAATCTGATTTTCTTAAAACCTTTAGCTTATTATATTTACCAACGTTAATCAATTTCGGTCACCGTCCTTATAGTTTCTATCTGTTTGTTTAATATACATTTCCTTTTTATCAGTAAAGCTTTGTGGCTTTTTCTGTTTACCTTCGAATTTTTTTATTAGCTCTTTTTCACTCGTTGTCAGTGTCTTCGTCTTCATTATACTCTCCACTTTTCATTTCGGTTATTCCGATTTTTTCAAATTCCTTAATCATTCTTAAGATTGCATCATATGAGATATATGTTTCAGGTGTTCCATAGTTAAAGAATATTTCAATAAATCTATCCTTCTTATCGAATAGATATAAACAGTATACTAGCTTATTTAAAGCAACTAACTGATATTGTTTAAAGTTAAGTAGATTTAACTGGAAATCTAAATTAGGTATAAACTTTTTAAATACTACGGATAATCTTTGAAAATATAATACATTCTTTTTCATAGATATTATAAAATTACCTGTTGAATCTGTAAATAATGACATCTTATTTGTCCTTAGTCTTACTATAGCAGGCTTTACACCCTTTATTTGACCAGCTGATCTATATTTGTTTATTATTTCCTTGTGATCCATAAAACCATCTCCTGCTATATTTTACCACAAAACTATACAATTTACAATTTGTGCAAAAAAAGTATTTGACAAGCGCTTTCATAAGTGGTATTATATTTATGTAAAAGAAATAACTTTTCAAATAATCTCTCCCAAAAAGCAAAAAAGACTAGTCCATTTGACTAGCCTTTTTTGTTTATTCTTCCACTTTCTATTAGCTCCTCTTCCATTTTTTCTGGATTCTTTATAGCATAATCCTGATGATATTCCTCAGCTATATAAAATACCATCTCATCTAGTACAGGAACGCACACCCTTTGATTGAATCTTTTTTCTATGTCTTCAATATAATCTAAAGCTATATTCTTATCATCCTCATTATTGTAATATATAGCTGTAGTATAGGATTGTCCTCTATCTATAAACTGTCCACCATCATCAAATGGATCAATAGTATTAAAATAGATATCTAATATTTCCTTATATGAGATAATATTAAAATCATAAATAAGCTTAATGGCCTCCTTATGTGAGGTCTTTTGTTTTTTTACATCCTCATAGGCTGGTGATATTTCAGAACCACCAGTATATCCAGAATAAACCTTTAATATTCCATCATATTCATAGTAAGGCTTTGATGCACACCAGAAGCAGCCTCCAGCTAAAACACATTCCTTAATGCTAGCAGGCTTATACATTAGCTGAAACATTGGTGTTTGATATTCAAAGCCAAGCTTTTGGTATACATGGTTTGATATTGGATTTTTCTTATCCACATATAATGCAGCAGTTCTTCCTGATGCTACAATATCGTTAACTACCTTCGCAAGTAATCTTTGAGATAGCTTATTATTGCGATATTCTTTTCTTGTAATAACTGAGGAAATATAAGCAACCTTATCCAAGTCATACATACTTCTAGCCAAGGCTGCTATCACTCCATCTTCCTTTAAAACATAGAAGCTATCAATTAATGAGGTAACGTGCTCTTTAACATCATGATTGAATAACACCTTTGTTTCTTCGATAAAAAGATTAGTAAGCTCACATATTTGGTCTATATCCTCATTTGTTGCCTTTACTGCAGCACCCTCGATATAATCAACCGGCTTGTTTGTTGCCATAATCTCCATTGTGTGATAAGTCGTAAACTCTCCACCTAATCTTTTTTGATAAGCCTCAACAAACCTATCCTTAAGGCTACCATTAATTAAGCATTGATTAAAAACAAATCCATGTGCCACTAACACCTCTGCTAGCTTATCTACCAAATTAGGATCTCCTAGTATTTCCATATTAGGATGTGCATTAATATTTTTTAAGGCAATTATTCTACTGTCCCCATCAGTAATCTTTATAGCAAAGCTTTCTCTTGTTGGTTTTTCTAAAGCTTTAGCATTACCGATAAAATATCTTTCCTCATATATGTATTTTCCTAAAAACTCTTGATTGTCTTTTAAAAATTCTTCACCGTTTTTATAGATTGTTATCACAATACCACCAACCTTTTATTTATGATATAACATATAGATGTTAAAAACAAGACCCAACATTGAGTCTTGTAATTTATTTTATGATAGCCTACTATTAAGCTTTTTTGTGGTTGTTCTTACTATAATAAATACAATAAACCAAATAATAAAGTATGCAACAATAAAGGCTACAGTAAAGATAATTATAACTAGCCAACTAAATGGAATCCAAGAATTAAGTAAATAGCTTCCTACGTATACCGCATATAGACATACCATTTGAAGTAACGCTGACTTCATTGGTGACCATTCTTCAATTTGATGAAAAACAGTAGTTCCAGCTTGAACAAATGCCATTATATAAGTAGATAATATAGCAAGTAATACATCAAGACCAGATAGCTCAACACTTTCTGTGAAGCTTATACAAAACATTACAATACCTACAACAATAGGACCAAACCCACCAAACATTAATCCTCTATGAAAAAATTCTTTTAAATTTATGTTCATATTATAACCCTAACCTTTCTTTAACATTTCTTAATTCTCTTCTTGATACAAAATCCTGATAACCATTTTTTAACTCAACCATAAGCGCACCATTAAATGATGAGCTAAATTTTTTGATTTGCCTAACATTAACAATGCATGACTTGTTAATTCTTACAAAGGATTCATTTGAGGTTTGCTCAACCTCATATAATCTTAATCTTATTTGTAGCTTTTCTTCCTTTGTATATGCATATACCCTTGAGCTCTCAGCAAAAAAGCAATACACCTCATTTAGGTTAAGCTTAATTATTTCATCCTCTTTATAGCCATTTATGGATTTACCATAGTTATTAACAAGTGCCTCCATCTCATTTGTTAATTCACTTTTTTGATGAGCGTATACTACTACCTCTTCTTCCTTTTTTGTATCAATGATTAAACTAAATTTCATAGGAACCCCTCCTCGATTACAATATACTACAAATTAATTTAAAAGTCATAATTTTTTAAATCATCGGTTTTATTTTATCACTAAACGGCGAAAAAGAAAAAGTGTTATTACTAACACT
>JAZNYN010000123.1:0-16973 GCA_045594405.1 Anaeroplasma sp. | reverse complement strand
CGATCCGACTTATCTATTTAATAGGAATGTATCTAGCAAGAAAAACCTTTAGAACAAAGCTTCTTGCACTATCAAAGGAATATGCGGATGTAAAACACAGGCTCCTTTATAAAATATACTATCTAATAATCCTATTAATCACTCCACCCTTAATATACTTATTAATATGTAAATTTAAATCACATCGTCACTACAAGAAATATCCACAGGATAAAACACGCACAAGATATGAATTATTCTAATTTTTGTCTAAATACACCTTCGGTGTTTGTTGTTTTTTAGAAACTGTTATGCTATAATTAGAGTTGCGAATTTTTATAGGAGGTATTATTTATGCAAAAGAGACCTGAACAAGAAAGAATTAGAATTGAAAAGCTAGACTATTTAGTAGAAAAAGGAATTAAACCTTTCGGACAAAGATTTGATCGTAGCCACAATTCAAAAACAATCGTTGCAGATTTTGATCAATACGATAAGGAACAATTAGAGGAAAAACAATTACCTGCAGTAATCGCTGGTAGAATTATTCAAAAGCGTCGTCAAGGTAAAATTGGTTTTATAGATATTTTAGATAAATTTGGTACTACACAAGTATATCTATCAAAGGAGGTTTTAGGTGAAGACAACTATGATGTATTCATCAAATCTGACCTTGGTGATATCGTTGGTATTAAGGGTGTTATGATGCGTACTAACACTGGTCAATTAACTGTTAAGTGTCAAGAGTTTGTTCACCTATCAAAGGCAATTAGACCATTACCAGATAAGTTCCACGGCTTACAAGACCTAGAGGAAGCAAGACGTAGACGTTATGTAGACTTAATCGTTAATGAAGAATCAAGAAAGGTTGCATTTATGCGCCCTAGAATCATTAGAGCTGTTCAACACTTCTTTGATGGCTTAGGCTTCGTAGAGGTTGAAACACCTGTATTACAACCTATTTTAGGTGGTGCTTCTGCTCGTCCTTTCACTACACATCATAACGCACTAGATATGCCATTTTATTTACGTATTGCAACAGAGCTTCACCTTAAGAGATTAATTGTTGGTGGTATGGAGGCTGTATACGAGATTGGTAGATTATTCCGTAATGAGGGTGTTGATGCTAGACATAACCCTGAATTTACAACTGTTGAAGCATACCTAGCATATTCAGATATGGAGGGTATGATGGATTTAATTGAAAACTTCTTCAAGAGTGTTACTATGGAGGTTTTAGGTACTACTGTTGTTGAATTTAATGGTGTTACATATGATCTAGGAAAGATTACTAGAAAGCATATGGTTGATATCGTTAAGGAGCAATCTGGCGTAGACTTCTGGAAGGAAATGACATTTGAAGAGGCTAAGGCAGTTGCTAAAGAACACCACATCGATGTTCCAGCACACTTCACTGGCATCGGTCACATCATTAACGCATTCTTCGAAAAGTATGGTGAAGAAACATTAGAGCAACCAACATTAGTTTATGGTCACCCAGTTGAAATTTCACCACTTGCAAAGACAAACGCAAATGACCCTAGATTCACTGATAGATTTGAATTATTTATCGGCGGTACAGAATATTGTAATGCATTCTCTGAATTAAATGACCCACTAGACCAAATGGCTAGATTCCAAAAGCAATTAGAGGAAAGAAACCTTGGTAATGATGAGGCATGTGAAATTGATATCGATTTCGTTGAAGCATTAGAATATGGTATGCCTCCATGTGGTGGTATCGGTATTGGTATCGATAGATTAATTATGCTATTAACTGGTAAAACAAACATTAGAGATATCCTATTATTTCCTCACAACAGAAATAGAGCTGACAAATAATTATGGATATCTATACAGACTATGTCAATTGGAAATTTGAAAACCATGAATTAATTTCCGAATTAGTAAAAAGAAATAGTATAACAATTTCTAGAATTTCTCCTGTATTAGTAGTTGTTGATTATTTATACGATAAGGTATGCAACAAGGAGGAGCTAAATAGCGATGAAGAAACATTTTTCTCTATGGGCTTTGACTTTGTGTATGACTGCTTCTTAACAATCTCCAATATTTATGAATATACCTTTAAAAAGGATATTGATAAAATGGAGGAGGTTGCAAAAACAATTAATCTTCTACTATATGTTAATGAATTCCAAGGTGAAGCATTAGGTATGGTGGATGACCCTGATGAGGTAAAGAAGCTAGATGATTTTGAGGAAAGATTAATTGACTTTATTGACAGAGGATATAACATTCCAGATGAACAGCTAATATTATTAAATCAAGCTGTTGATGAATTGTTTGGTGATAAGGAATTTTATACTATGGATCAAATCTATTATGAAATTGCAGTTAACTACGGAATCTATAAGGATGAAGATGATGACGAAGGTGCACTGTTAAAATTTATAATGGAGAAAAAGGAACAATAAAAAAATGCGAAGGCTAAAAAATTGCCTTCGCTTTTTTCATTACTTGTATTTAAATATTTTTGGTTTTCGATATAAATCGTATTAGCCTAATAATTCTTTGAAGAATGCAATTAGCTCAGGGCACTTAGCATTAGCAAAGAAATATTCCTTAAATGAAGGGCGGTCTACTGTTTGAAGTAAGAATTCCTTATCAATTTCTTTAACAATTTCAATCATAGGACGATGAGTGATATTCTTAACATTCTTTAGGATTTCTCTATTAGCCTTCATAGGAACAGCTCTTTCTCTAGGGTATCCTAAGCCTCTTTCACCTTCAAATAGCTTTTCAAAAATGTATTTTAGATTAACCTCTGCAGCCCAGCCAAATCCCTTTGCGTATGGTAATGAAATAGCATTACCGTCATTGATTTGACCAAATAAGAATGCATCAGTAGGGTCAATGATTAAGCCACAAGATACATTAGGGAATGAATTTAATGCAAGCATTGCACCCATACCAGTACCACAACCAGTTACAACAAAATCACATGCACCTGAATTTAAAAGAATACCTGCAAGTAAACCATTTTGTACATAAGTTAATGATTTGTCCTCTGCACCTAGCATACCATAATTATCTACAGTATGTCCTAAAGGCTCAACTGTACTTTTTAAAGTATTATATACAATTTCATTCTTAGCTGCTTGGCTATTTTCCATAATTAAAGCAATTTTCATATTATCTGTTCTCCTTTTTATAAATACAAGGATATTATACAATAAACCACATTTATAAGCAAACAAAAAGGACTAGAAATCTAGTCCTAAAGTTTGTTATATTAAGCCTTGTTAATGCAGCCGAACATTTCCATCTTTTCTTTAACTGTTTGCTTAATAGCCTCAGTACCTGGAGCAAGAAGCTTACGAGGATCATAACCCTTCTTTTCTTGGTCCTTACCTTCTTCGATGTACTTTCTTGTTGCAGCAGCAAATGATAATTGACATTCAGTGTTTACGTTAATCTTACATACACCTAATGAAATAGCCTTCTTAATCATATCCTCAGGGATACCTGTACCACCATGTAATACAAGTGGCATATCTCCACACTTATCCTTAATCTTAGCTAATGCTTCGAAATCAAGACCTTGCCAATTTGCAGGATACTTACCATGAATATTACCGATACCTGCAGCTAGCATATCGATGCCTAAAGATGCGATTAATGCGCATTCATTTTCATCGGCAACCTCACCACGACCAGTTACACCGTCTTCTTCACCACCAATTGAACCAACTTCTGCTTCAACTGTAGCACCCATAGACTTAGCTAATGCTACAATTTCCTTAGTCTTTTGAATGTTTTCTTCGATTTCATAATGAGAACCATCGAACATAACTGAAGAATAACCTGCAGCTAATGCCTTTTGTGCACCTTCATAAGTACCGTGGTCTAGGTGTAATGCTACTGGTACAGTAATGTTTAAGTCTTCAATCATAGCCTTAACCATTGCAGCAACAGTCTTAAAGCCTGTCATATATTTGTTAGCACCTTCAGATACACCTAACATAACTGGTGCATTTAATTCTTGTGCTGTAAGTAGAATAGCTTTAGTCCACTCTAAGTTGTTAATATTAAAAGCGCCTACTGCATAGTGACCTTTTAATGCTTTTTCCATCATTTCCTTTGCGTTAACTAATGGCATAAAATTTCCTCCTATTTAATCGTAAATTCTTTACATTATAATTATACTCTCACAAGCATCTATTTTCAATAATTACACTTATGGAAACGTTTTAAAAATTAAAGACTCCAGCTAGGAGCCTAATATATTTAGATTGCCCAGTTACCATCCTTAAAGATTTGAACTGTCTTGTCATCATATGTTTCAGCAACAATAGATAAGTCAGCAGAACCAATCATAAAGTCAACGTGAATCATTGATTGATTTAAGCCTACAGCCTTAATCTCTTCTTCTGTCTTCTTATCAAAATCCTTGATAGTATCATCGAAGCCTCTACCGATAGCTAAATGGCAGCAAGCATTCTCATCATATAATGTGTTGTAGAATAATAATCCTGTCATGTTAATTGGTGAATTGTAAGGAACAAGTGCTACCTCACCTAGCATTCTAGCTCCCTCATCTAAAGAGATTAGCTTTTCTAATAACTCCTTATCCTCAGCCTTTTCAGCAATTACCTCAACAATCTTACCATCAACAAATTTAAATCCAAAGTTATCAACTAGCTTACCCATTACAGAAAGTGGCTTAGTAGACATAACAGTACCTTGTGCAGTAGTCTTATCTGGAGAAACAAAGCATTCCTCAGTTGGAATATTAGGGTTATATCTTACACCCTTAAGTGTTCTAGAAATACCACCCTCAAATACTGTACAATCATGTAAGCCTACAGTAAAGTCAGTACCGTTAGCTGATTTATATGTAAGCTTCTTAATGCATAAATCATTAAGCTTTTTACACTTATCTAATACATTAGCATTGTGCTCATTCCAATTTTCAATTGGCTTTCCTTCCTTAGCGCGTGAAACACTTAATATAGCGTCCCATAAAGCCTCTATAGCCTTCTTTTCATTTAGCTCTGGGAAAACCTTCTTTGCCCATGCTTTACCTGGTACACCTGCAATTGTCCATTGATATTTATTTTCCATTTGCTCACGATAATTCATAATTACTGGACCAGTAATAGCTCTTACCTTTGTCATCTTCTCTTGGTCAATGTCCTTAAGTCCGTCTGGATCATCAGAAACTAAATGTATTTGTGCAGGAAGTGTCTTTATATTATATTTATATTTTTCATGCTGCCACTGGTTAATTTCAGCTAGTGTCTCAACCTTTTGATGCTTATAGTGAAGTGCTGTAATTGGTGTGTGTGACCATTCGATTCTTACATCACGAGCTCCAGCCTTATAGCATTCCTCAACAACGTATGTTGTGAATTCAGCAATTTCTACAGATGATGTAATAACAACGTCCTGCTTCTTTTGAACGTTAGCACCAGTCTTTACAATTAATTTTGCATAATTCTTTAATAATGATTTCTTCATGTTTATATTCCTTTCTTTGCCGCAATAAATGCTTCTATGTCCTCAACTGTCTTAATAATGTCCTTACTTAAATTAATAGCACCATCCTCAGTAACTAGGATGTCATCCTCAATTCTAATACCGATACCCTCTTCCTTAATATATAAGCCCGGCTCATTAGAAATGATGGCGCCAGGTACAAGTGGAGTATACTCACAATTATCATGAGTTTCTAAGCCTAAATGATGAGATACACCATGATAGTAATATTTAGAAACCTCACTAGGATCTGTTATTAATCCAATTTCCTTTAGCTTTTCAGCATAATACTTAACTAATATACCATTAAGCTCCCTTGTAGTAATTCCAGGCTTAATATTATTGAATACAAGCTCCTGACCCTCAAGCACGATGTTGTATATTTGCTTTTGACGCTCACTAAATTTACCACTAACTGGGAAGGTTCTAGAAATATCAGCATTGTACATATTGTATGATGCTCCTAAGTCAAATAAAATCAGGTCGCCTTCCTTTGCCATCGAGTTATTTTCACTATAATGTAAGCAGCATGCATTTTCACCTGATGCTGCAATAGTAGGGAATGCAAAGCCTGTTGCACCATTATATTTAATCCCCTGATCAAAGTATGATTCTAATTGATATTCATACATTGGTCCCATATTAGCTAGCATATTTTCTATACCAGCCTTAGTAATCTCTATTGCCTTTGATACCTCTTCTACCTCTTCCTTTGATTTAGAGGTTCTAGCGTGGGCAAATAACCCATCTGCATTCTTTATATTAATCCAAGGCTTCTTTCCCTTAACGTTATTTGCAAATACCTCTTCATTAGTTTTTATTGATTTTAAATCGTTCTTCTTAAAATCAATATATAGCTTATCAACCTTACCATTTAATAAATTGTTTAGTACATTATCAAAGGTATCTAGATAATATACATTTGCAATACCTGAAATATTAGAAACCTGATCACATGATAGTGGTGCACCAACCCATTTTGCCTTAAGCTCGTCGTATGGATTAATGAATATCATTTCATTTGTTTTACCACCTATCTTGCTTAATAGGACTATGTTCTCATATTCTATTACACCACATAGGTAAAAGTAATTACGATTACAGTCATATTTATTTTCTGATAAAGCGAAGGAAAAAGCTAATAATACAGAGTTTTCCTCCATTTGCTCTAAAATCTTTTTTCTGTTTTTTTCAAACACACTACAGTTCATTTTATATCTCCGCCTTTCTATATTCAAGATATGCCATTATAAATGGTCCAACACCCTTAGCATCATTACTACCAACCTTTTCAGCTAGGTAATATGCTGCTGAACCATCCTTATATATATTATCATTTGTACCTAAGCCTGCCGTAATACATATATTGTTTAATTCGTTTTTCTTAAATGAATGCTTATAAATTCCTTCAAAAATTTCAAAGCCTACCTCTTGATAACTTTGGTCAATATAGCCTAATCGTGCTGCCTTAGATATAGCATATGAAAGCATCGAAGAGCCTGATGCTTCTAAATAATTTTCTACATCAGTATCTACATATTTACCATTAACCTTATATGTATCATTCTTTAAGCTTTCAAAATATCCAGCCTTTACATTGACCTTAGCTTTTCCTAGGTCAACAACCTGATAGAACATTTTTGTTTTGCTATCCTGATATTGTAAAATACCCTCTAATGCTTCAGAAAGTAATCCCTTTAAATATTCCTTATTATCTGATTCAGGGAAGTATTCGATAACATCTACAAGTGAAACTATATACCAGCCCATAGATCTTAACCAAACTGATTTACTACAGCCTGTTTCTGGATTTGCCCAGAATACAGCCTTAGCTGAATCATGACCATGATAGTAAAGCTTCTTTTCCTCGTCGAACATATTATTTCTAATATATTCATATTGATTCTTAAGCTCATCAAATACTTCTGGCTTGTTATTTTGCTTTGCATATCTAGCATAAAATGGTGCATACATATACATGCCATCTAGCCATATTTGATTTTCATAGCTTGTCTTATGCCAAAAATTATTAGTACCAGCACATCTTGGCATATTTAGTAAATTAACTAGTGTATAATTAATTGCATTTAAATATCTAGTATCATTAGTCATTTCATATGCATCAAATAATATTTTAGATTCACATACTGAATCTAATTCTGTTGTTCTATAACCACTAGTTCCATCTTCAGGATTAATAAATGCACCAGCATTGCTTATATAATAATTAATATAGTTGATAAAGAAATCCTTATACTTGTTAGCTTTTTCTATATCGCTATCCTTATACTCATAATATAGATTTACTATTGAGTTTAGGAATACTCCGTCTATATAGTTCCATCTACCCTTAAAGTTTTCCTTATTCCAAGCAGGAACATAAGAGCCTGTTGCGGAAATCAATGAATCCACGTAGTCACTCATAGTCTTATTAATATTTTTATTTTTGTCACAAGACAATAGTGTAAATAGCTGCATAAAAACACCAATTATAATAAATGTTTTTTTCATTTTCTTTTCCCCTTTTATACACATTAATTTTACTACAAATATAGCCTATTTTCAATAAAAGTAAAGCACTGAGTAAATTCTCAGTGCATATTTTTTATCTATTAAATTGGGCATCATATAATAAATGGTATTCGCCCTCTATAGCTAATAGCTCATCATGTGAACCATTTTCTACTACCTTACCATTTTGAATCACATAAATCTCATCTGCATGTCTAATAGTAGAAAGCCTATGTGCAACGATTAAGGTAGTTCTTCCCTTGCATAATTCATCTAATGCCTTTTGAATTAAAATCTCAGTTGCATTATCAAGGGCTGATGTTGCTTCATCTAATATTAGAATTGGCGGATTCTTTAAAAATACTCTAGCGATAGATAATCTTTGCTTTTGACCTCCAGATAGCTTAACACCACGTTCGCCTATCATAGTATCATAGCCCTTTTCAAGGGTAAGGATATAATCATGAATGTTAGCTCTACGTGCTGCTTCATATACCTCCTCATCTGTAGCATCTAATCTACCATATAAAATATTTTCCTTAATAGTACCATTAAATAAGAATACATCTTGTTGAACAATACCTATATTCTTTCTTAATGATGTAAATGAAATATCATTAATATTATGACCATCTATTTTAATTTCACCATCAGTGTTTTTATAGAAGTTAGGAA
This sequence comes from Anaeroplasma sp., assembly GCA_045594405.1. Classification (GTDB taxonomy): domain Bacteria; phylum Bacillota_I; class Bacilli_A; order Acholeplasmatales; family Anaeroplasmataceae; genus Anaeroplasma. The sequence continues at coordinate 8,306 of JAZNYN010000123.1, read as the reverse complement.
TTAGGTGACAAATAGTAGTTTTACCACCACCAGATGGTCCAACTAACGCAATCTTTTGTCCTCGCTTGATTGAAAATGAAACATTATTTAAAACATCCTTAGTTGATTCATATTCAAATGATACATTAATAAATTCAATTTCACCATCTAATCTTTCGATTTCAATAGCGTCTGGATTTACCTCTTCTTCCTTTTCGTCCATAATCTCTAGGAATCTCTTAAAGCCAGTAACACCATTTTGATATTGCTCAACGAAATTAATTAGAGTAATTAATGGATTAATAAATACATTTACCGATACAACAAATGTTAAATAGCCTGATAGTTCTATTCTTTCTAAGCAAACAAAAATACCACCAACTAAAAGCACAACTACATTAAATACATCAGTAACAAATGATGTAGATGAGTGGAACTGTCCCATTGCCTTATAGGCTTTACTTCTAGCCTTAACGTAATTTTTGTTTCCAACCTCAAACTTCTTTAGCTCTTCTTCGTCATTTGTAAAGGCCTTAGTTACTCTAATACCTGTAATAGATGATTCTAAAGCACCATTGATTTCAGCAACACTCTTTCTTGATTCAGTAAATGAATCTCTCATTCTCTTTCTTAATATTAAAGAGATTGTTACTAAAATTGGAACACAGCAAAATACAATTAGAGTAAACATCCAATCAATTGTACATAAATATACAAATGATAAAATGATTGATACACCACATATAAATATATTTTCAGGACCATGGTGAGCAAGCTCAGAAACCTCCATCAAATCATTAGTCATACGTGACATTATCTTACCTGTTTCATGCTCATCATAATAGCTAAATGGTAGCTTTTCTAGCTTCTTAAACATATCTCTTCTCATATCAGCCTGCATCTTAACACCAATAACATGTCCATAATATTGAACGAAATATCTAAGTAGCATTCTTATAAAATATATGCCTAATAAGGAAACACCACAAATGATAATAAATTGTAGATTCTTATTTGGAATATAGTTTTCAGTCATAAGGTTTGTTAATACTGGGTAACCCATGCCTATAACAGATATAACAAACGATGCTAGCATATCTAAAAAGAACATTCCCTTATATGGCTTATAGTAGCTAATAAACCTTTTAAGCATACTCATCTCTCCCATCTTATTTAATATATATAATATATAATAAAAAATACTTTATTATTATAGCATAAAAATTTTAAAAAATAATTATTGTTTTAACAATTCATAAGCAATAATTGAATATAATATACTACCTATTTTTATCACATCATCATTAAACATAACCTTAGGATTATGTAGTGGGTAAAGATACCCCTCCTCTTTGCTTCCTGCAGATAATGATAAAAGGATAGTTGGAACATAATTAGATACATAAGCAAAGTCCTCAGAGCCCGATTCTTTTTCTCGTTCATCAGATATATTAATTATACTATCACCAAAATGTCTCATAAGCGTTTGATGTGTTTTTTTCTTTATATCCTCATCAATAAAAAGTGGCGGACAGCTATTAGTATATTTAAGGCTTGCCTCCACGTTATATTTTTTTGAGGCGCTTAGGATAATATCATTTAGCTTAATTTTTGCCTTCACCCTAGAATCAGCGCTATAGCATCTGATTGTTCCCCTTATAGTAGCAACAGAGGGTATTACATTTGCTATAACTCCAGCGTTAAGAGAGCCAACAGTAATGATAGCATCCTCGTTAATTTCATATAACCCTTGGATAATTTCAGCCGCTGGAATAATCGGGTTATTTCCTTGCTTAGGCATACCACTATGGCCACCACTACCTAATACCTCAATTTCAAAATAATCACATGAGGGCGCTGCAATACCAGAGTTAGGAATAATTATACTTCCGCTTTTTAGATTTGTTCCAGAGGAAACATGTATCATAACTGCCGCACATACGTCCTCAAGCACATTATCATCTATCATATCCTTAGCACCCTCTAGTATTTCTTCAGCCGGCTGAAACATTAATCTTACCTTAATATCTAATTCATTTTCTATTAGCTTTAGAATTCTTGCACAGCCTAGTAGCATAGCTGTATGCATATCATGACCACATGAATGCATATTACCATTAGTTGATTTAAAACTGATCTCAGCCTCCTCCATCATCTTAAGACCATCCATATCGGCACGTAAAAGTATACACCTTTTACCACAGCCAACCTCAGCTACCACCCCTGATTTTCCACACTTTCTCGGGGTATATCCAAATTCAGTGAGCTTATTAAACACAAGTGCTGAGGTTTTTTCTAAGTCAAAACCACACTCAGGTACCATATGTAAAACTCTTCTAATTCTTATTAGCTCTAGCTCATAATCCTTTGCTAGAGCTTTTATTTTTTCTATCATTTTAATCACCATTAATATGGTAACCACTATTTAAATCTTTTATAAAAAGAAAAAGAAATTATTAAGCCAAATAAAAGTGGCTCTATAATTTCTCTTTACTAAAAAAGCTATTCTATTGTATCAATAACACCTTCACTTGCTTCTCTTTCTACTCTATCTTTAAATTCTTTATATGATTTTCCACCATCATTCCAATTAAAGAATTTATCCTCTTCTGCTGAATAAACAGGGTATATAGTTGACATTTCTGTTATACCGCTAGCTCTAGTTATTTTATAAGAAATACAATAATAAACATCACCAACAAGGCTTGATACTAATTCATCATATGTGATTTCAACAAACTTAATGCTAGTAAATTCTATAGTATCATTTTCTCCAACTCCTAATTGCTCAGCACAAAATTCTTTTGCTTCATCAACCTTATCATATGCATTAACCGCCTTAGGTCCTCCACATGAAGCTAAAAGGAATCCCACCACAAAAACAAACATAATAGCAAACAATCGTTTTAATTTCATATAACTTCCTCCTAAGTATTTGTATATTCTAAATTCATTGTATACCTACAACAACACCAAAAATACACCATATAAAACAAAAAGACAGGAAATGTTTCCTGTCTAAATGTATATTAACTAGCGACTTTATATGTAACATTTGCATCAACGGAATCTGAATATGTAGCAGTTGAATATAAATATGCTGATGTAACCTGTTCGTCATCCTTATAAATATAAATTCTATTATAAGAACTACACTTGGCTGTTACAGTAATCGAAGAATTATAAACTGCATATAACGTTCCAGCAGAAGTTAGGGTAGTTGTACCCTCAACAATCTTGCCATTTGCATCAACATATTTTGTTAATGCAAATGAATAAGATTTAATTTGACTAGTTGAACCCACTGTACATGTTACAACAATAATGTTGTGATATTCAATCACTAAATCAACTGTTGCTCCAAATGATGTTGTATTAATTGCAGAACCAAATGTAACATCAGTTGAACCATTAATAGTTGCTTTATAACCATATCCAGTTAAAACATACGATGTAGGAATAGTCACAGAACCATCATTAATATAGTAGATTTTTTGGGTTACACTTCCTTCTAGTTCTCCATAACTATACTTATTAACTGTTACATTAATTGTATTCTTATCAGCCCATACAGCTGTCAACTCAATTGTTGAAGACAATTCAAATAATGCTTCGCTAAATTCTGAAATTATAGTTCCATCAGATAAAGACCATCCTACGAAATATTTTGAATATGTTGAAGTATCATCATAATCATGTAAATTAGGTAATGTATATTTACTCCAATCACTTTCTTCAATTATAATAAGACTTTCTGAAGAAGCACATACTACATCAGTATTATCGTTAATATAGTTAACTGTGTAACTATCTGTTCCAGCCGGATACCATAACGCATAAATTGTAACATATCCTTCGGAATCTAAATAGTTAACAAGTGTTGAACCAGATAATGTTAATAACTTAATAGTACAATTTTCATCTAACCAATAGCCACCAAACACTAAGTTTGTATCAATAGAGTTGAAATTTATATTAGTTTCTACATTGAATGTAGTGCTTTGATTATTGTTAATTGTTGTACCTTCAGTAGCGCTACTGAAATGAACATTCTCATAATTGATGTTATATGTAATTGGAATCCATTTTGCATACACATAACAGTTTGCATAGATTGCTTGACCAATTGCACTAATTGTACATTCTAAATCAATATGCCAACCGCCAAATGTATAATAATCTCTAGTTGGATTAGATGTTGTAATTGAGTTAATAGTATAACCATAATCTCCAACAGTATTTGGACCTTGATATTCATTGCCAGTTAATACACCACCATTTGCATCATAATAGATGTAAGCTTCAGGTGAATACCATGCACCATCCTTAGAATAATATGTACCAACTGATCCACTTATTAGTTTAGCATCATTTCCTTCGCCAGCGTATTGATAGATTTTGAATCTTTCATCAATAGAAAGCCAAGAAGAAATCTTAGTACTAATATTTGAGCCACTTGATGCTAAAGGTTCGTATGCTGTATTAGAAGTTTTACCTGTAATTGTAATTACTGCACCTAAATCACTTTCTGTTAAAACTAAACCAGCTAAATTTTTAGCTTCTAATGTACCATTAATAATTAATTGTGCTGCGTCCTTTGTTGGATACTTAACTGCAAACTCAGTTGTATCAACAAAGTTTGAGTAAATAATCATATCCTCTACTACAAGCTTTGCACCTTCATTAACCCTCATTATAGTACCTGTCATTAGCTTAACTCTAACAGGAATGCTAAATACGGCTGTATCAGTTTGACCATCTGCTTGATTAAATGAATAATGTTGTCTCCATGAAATAGGGAAATATACATCTTCAGTATTAATTGTCATAGTTATAATAAATTTAACCTGCAATTCGAATGGATTAGTTGTCATTCCACCATAAATATCAAATTGAGTAATATCTGTAGATGGATTGTACTTAATTTCAGCACAGCTATACGTTGAATTTGTGAATTGATATGTGGCAGTTGAAGCTGAACCAATGAAGGTAACATCTGTGTGATTATATGAACTATTAGCATATAAATTACACCATACATTTAACGATGCATTATAGCCAACCTTAACTAAAGCTGAAATATTAACAAAGTTATATTGATTAAATGCCGATGTATGATATGTGCTTGTAACATTGTTGATACCATACATGATAGAACCACCACGGAAATCATACATTACAAATGGAACATAAACGCTACCGCTTGTCGCATCAATCTTACTACCATTATTTAATGATGACTCTTGGATATATCCATAACAATAGATATTTCCGGAAGATAAGATTGTTGCATTATCCATTAATACAATCTTACTGTAGAATCCGTATGTATGACCTGCAACTGCTGCACCACCAGCACCAGCACACATTTGTCCTGAAACTTCAATAGAACCCTTATTTGTTACTGTTACACCAGCTGAAATAGTTAATGTGCTCTTCAATCTTGATGCAACTGATGTTGCAAATGTACTACCATTTGATACACCACCACTTGTTGCACCACTATCTACACTATTTGTATTTGATGTATCATTAAAGAATTCACATGTTCCATCAGTAGTTCTAGGGTCTAAAGTATCAGAATATGGAACAAATAATGTAACACCAGAATAAATTTCACAATTTGTCTTAATTATTGGATTTGCCCCAACAATAATATAAACAACGTCACCTGAAACTGCTGCACCTAGTGCTTTTTCAACTGTACCATAATTTGTACTACCTATTATAGCAACAGGTAAAACATTCACTGCAACACTTGTTGTTAAAGTGTTATAGTTATGAGTATCCTGTGGTGTGAATGTAACTGTAATTGTATCCTCACCATAAACTGCTTGAGTATATGTAAATGTACCTGCTACTGTTGTTGATGCTTGAGTTGTTGCATCATTTACAGCATTAAATCTATCCTCATATACACCATCACCATATACTGGCCATGTAATAGCTGGATTAGCTTTACTTATACTGAAGCTAATTGAATCAGTTTCTGCAGCTGAATAATTAACTGTACCTGCTACTGTAGCCTTAGCATAGTATGTACCTACTGATGTTGGGATTGTTGTTGTATATGTGCCATCTTCTGATGTTGAATACATATAAACAATTGTGCCAAAGTTAGTTGTTGCTGTAGCTGTAGTAGTTGGGTTAGGAGTATATGTCCAGCCTATAATACTGAAGCCAGTAATTTCTGTTGTAGCTTGAACAACTGTAATACTTAATGTGTGAACACTTGTATTATAGTTAGTATTTGTTGGTGTGAATGTTGCTGCATGTGTACGAGTACCAACATCACCAACTCTATTTGTTGGAGTATTCCAGCTCCATGTACCATCTGTAGCTGAAACTGAAACTGTACTTAATAAATCATAGTAAGTTGCAGTAATGCTTGGAGTTGTAACAAGTGGAGTGTAATCACTCTTAGCTACAGTTACAGTAAATGTATTGTTGTAGCTTGTGTAATATGAAGTTTCTGCCATAGTTACTGTTAATGTGTAAGTACCAGCATTAACGATAGATGACACTGTGCTACCACCATAAGTCACACTAACAGCTATATTAGTATATTCATGATTTGCAGTAAACCATTCACTATAGCTATGAGCAGATTCTGTATACTTTAAGTTTGTTGGGATTGAAGCTGTAACCTCAGTTGATGCCTTGTTAACATAAACTGTTACATTAACAACCAATGTTTCATAGTTAGAATCATTAGGAACTAACATAGCTTCAAATGTATTATTACCAATAATTGATAATACTGTTGCTGTATCAACATTCCAGCTCCATGTACCTTGTGCTGATGTAGGAAGCTCAACGTCTGCTAATGTTTGACCATAAGTTGCAGTTAAGCCTGATGGAGTTGCTTCAGTAACAGAAACCTTATTAATTACAAATGAAATAGTCTTTGATGCTGATAGGTAATGAGCAGATTCTTCTACAGTTATTACAACTTGGTATGTACCAGGTAATAATAATGAAGCGACCTCTGTAGTTGTACTATCATTATTTACTAAATAATATGTGTAATTAATTGCTGCTTCTGAATGGTTAATTGTTGCACCAACATCATATGCTGAGCCCTTATAGTCTACATTAAATTCATCTTGTGATGTAATTGTAGTAGAAATTTTCTTAACACTAACCTTAAATACACCTGATACTGTATTATAGTTTGTTGTATCATCTGGTGTGAATGTTGCAGTAAATTCTTGATTATCACCAATCACTGATAATACAGTGCTTGGTTCATCCCAAGAATAACCAGAAGGTAAATTAATACTTGATAATGTTGTATTCCAATATACTGTGTAGCTATTAGTGAAATTAGTTGAAGGTGTTGCCTTCTCTACTGTTATAGCTACAGTTGGATTTGAAATACTATAATTATTTCTATCCTCTGCATTTGCGAATGATGCAGTGAATACATAATCACCTGCATTCTTAAATGTTGTCTTATTACATGTGATAGTTAAATTATAATCACTACCATCAATAAGTTGAGTTGTAGCTGTTGGTGTAGTTAATACGGCATTGATATATTCATAGCTGTTTTCTAACACCCAATCAGCTATAACAACCTTAGCTTGAATTACCCACTCAAGATCATTAACTGATATAGTATTATAATTTGCTGTATCATATGTAAGTATTACCGATGCAGTATAGCTACCTGCATTAGTAAATGAATTATTATTATATTCAGCAGTTACGCCTACTGGTAATCCAGTAAGTACTACTGTATGTGCTTCTCCATTATATGTTAATGAAGTGTAAGCCCACTCTACATTACTCATATCAAATGAAGCCTTATTAATCTTCACTGTGTAGCTTACTGTTGCACCACTATAGTTTTCAGTACCTGCTACTGTGTATGTAATTGTATAAGTACCTGCATTAGCTAATATACCACTATAGTTGCATTCTACTGTACCGAAGTTTGTAGATGCTGCTCTTACTTCATGAGTTTGAGTGCCATAAGTAAACTCTACATTTGTAGCATCAACTGTAATTACAGTTTGAGCTTTAGCAATTGTGAATGTGTAAGTTAAGTTAGTAGTTGTACCATCAGCCCATTCATAGTTTGCTGTATCGTTAAGTGCTACAGTGATTGTAGATGAGCCTACATTTGTTAATGTTTGAACACCTGTGATAGTATATAAATCACTTGTTGCAAGCTCATATGTTTGAGCCTCGCCTGTGTATACGAAGCTTGTTGTATCAGCTGCTGGCTTATCAACCATAGCCTTATTAATCTTAACTGTATAGCTTGCTGTTGCACCATTATAATTATCAGTACCTGCTACTGTATATGTTACAGTGTATTC
>JAZNYN010000122.1:0-32118 GCA_045594405.1 Anaeroplasma sp. | reverse complement strand
ATTAGCACGATACTCTTCAACTAATTGTTCCCATTCATCATTTTCCTTACAGCCTGTTAAGCTAAAAGCTAACAAACCCACTATTAATAGCCATAACTTTTTCATGCCATTACCTCAGGTGGGTCTGTAGATAGGATAATATCTAAAAGTGGTGTTTGAGAATTAAATATTTTTCCTTGTAGTGCTTGATATTCAGGTCTATCAGATTCAGCTACTAAACCTGCTTCAAGTAAGGTATCGAATGGTCTTAATTGGAAACGGAACACATAAACCTTAGTTTCACCAACCAAAATTCTGTCGTTTTCAGTGTTACCAAAAACATTAATCTTAGTAGTCATTTCATCAACAATATTCCAAGATAAATATGATGATTTTGAAGCATCATCTAATTTAAAATAATCAATACCAATAAATCTAGATGTATAAGCATATTCTGCATTATAAAGACCAGTTAATCTATCAGTTTGGGCACCATTAACAGTAAAGAACTTAAAATAATCAAATATAGAAGATGAATTATTCCCTTCATCAACTAGGTTTTTAGATATTTGTGCTCTTAAATAACCAGGTGCATCACCTCGGTTTTCTACAACTAGCTTCCATGTATAAATAGCAGTCGGAATAACTTCAGGAAAATTTAAACATAGATTAGTAACATTAGTTTCTTCATTCACTGTTTGTGCATTAGAAACCTCAACATATCTACCATTCGTTTCATTTTGATTTGCTTTAGGTAAAGACTCATCTATACCTCTATCCATAATACCATCATAATTATAATCAATACCTTGATACAATGTAATCTTTGTGGCAATGTTAGCTGTTTGAATAGTTACACTTCCCTTTGATGCACTCATAGTCCACCAGCTGTATGTAACTGTAATCATACAAGTTATAGCTAGAAGTAAAGTGGCTATATTCACAATCAATCTTCTTTTCATGAATTAGTTCACCTCACTTCTCATAACTACCTGCTCAAATACTAGCTGCTTACTAGATACACAGTTTGTATTAATTAGACCAGATAGTGCACTAAAATCAAACTTTAATGCAAATGTAAATGTAATAATACTATTGTCACTACTTATTGAATCCCAGACGTGAGAACCAACCTCCATTTGAGGAATATCCTTATCATCGCCTTCTTTAGCAAATTTTCTAAAGCCTTCAGTATCTAGGTCATATAGTTCCTTTTCATAATCAGATGGAACATATTCAACAATAGTTTTATTTTGAAGTGTTCTATCAGAGAATGTAAATGCACATAGCTTAATAAAATAAACATCGCACATATTATATCTATCTCCTAAAGCATCCTCATAAATATAGTTTCTATACCATCTATCTGAATCATCCTTAGATAAATAGAATTCTCCTTTCGAATCTTCATACAAATTCATAAACGTTGTAACAACAGTAGTTACACCACTTTCATCTGTTACACCTGTTTTTAATTCATATGTTTTATTTAAATTATCAGTATTTGACATTAAGGCAACTACTTGTGCTTCTGTCATACCTTCAGTAATAGTAATATCTGTAATTAATTCTTCAGGACAAGTAAAGTATTCTCCACCTTGAACACTTAGTAAAGATGCAGATACACGCTTGTCTTCATAATCATATGATTCTACAGATATTGAAAAATATATTGTTTCTCCAGATAATAAACCCTGAATTTCATCTGTATCTGTTGATGGTCCACCTAATGGATATGGATCAAGGAAACTTCCATTTTCATCATAAGGACTATCTCTAAATACAGATTTTCTTAAAATACCTATATCGTTTGAACCTGCAACAGCAAATACAGTATCAACCTCAACACGTTGATTAGATGAATACCATGCATATCCAACAGATATAATAAGAGTAATAGTAAGTAATGTCATTGCCACAGCATGTAAACCGGCACTAATTTGTTTAGCTTTTAATTTCATCTTATCCATAATTAGTACCTCTCTACCTTGTAAGTGTATGCAAAAGATATGGTTCCAGTCTTAGTTTCAGAACCTAGACCACCAATATCTCCAAGATAACCTTTACTTACCGCTTCATAAGTATATGTTATTTCAAATTTAAAAGATTTAATATCTTTTTCAGCAGTGCTAGTTACATTTCCAGCTTCATCTGTTGGATAAATGACGCTGAAAGCTACAGAAGATAATTCTAATATAAATCTTAAATCTGTGCTCGATAAATCATATTTAGAAATTAAACCATAATGCGAATAAACTTGTTGCGTATTACCTTGAACGTATTGCGAAATAACTGAAGCAAGTGAAATATTAGTTGATAATAATTCTTGATGTTCTAAATTTGCAATAATATACGCTGCATTACTCAATGTTGATTCCCTAATAGTAAAACCTATAGTTGTAACTCCTCTTGATTGTAAAATACTCTTAACACCAATATTTGCAGCACCACCAGAACCATATAGTGAATTACTTACTTCTTCAAATAATCCACCTATATCAAATCCTAAAATTGCACTCATTGTTGACTCAAAGGTAATATTGCTAACATCTACATATTGTAAAGATGCAAAATCTTGTAGGGCAGCCATTTCATATATTTTATTTAAATGTGTAGTAGAGTCAGTAGCATTTGAAATATCTAATATCTTCAAATTATATAAACTAGATAAAATACCTAAGAAATTATTACCATCACCATTAGGTAAAGAAGTATCTGCTACGGCATAATCTTGAAGACCTGCATTTTGTAAATATAATTCTTCTAATCCTGTCATTTGAGATAAATATGTAATTTCCTTAATATTTGAAATTTGATGAGTTAAATAATAAACACCATTACTACCAGTATATAATTTCCCATCTCCTCCTAATAAATAGAATCCATCAAACTCAAGTACTTTTACATTTTTAAGTAATTGAACGCCTCTTAATGATTCATAAGTTCCTGTAGCTAAAGTGAAATAATTTCTTTGTGTTGTTTCATCATAAGTATTATATATAACTTCTGATAATAAATCCGTTTCGATAAATGTAACGCCTTCTACATATTTGTTTTCATCTTCAGAACCCTCAGAATAATCTGGTTCATAAATTAAATCATAAATTAATTTATATAAATTGTAATCATAAAATTGTTCGTAATGATCACCATCTGCACCGGTTGTAGCAATAGAACTAGAGCATTGATATCTAACTATTCCTGGAACAGATAATTCACTTATGTAATCACATCCTTCTACTGCTTCCTCTGTAACATAATCATATTCTACTTCTTCTTCATCAGCATTTATATACTTTTCAGGCAAAATACGAACCCATTCTAATTCTAATACATTACCATTAGCATCTACACTAGGGTAAATTGTATTGTATTGTTTAGAGCCTGTACCATCATCCCATAGATAATATGCAGTTGTACCAGAATAATAAATTGGTACATAAATAAATTTATACTCTGTAGTGTTCATATTTATGTAATATGGATTAATATCAACAACTAATCTCGCCGTACCAGTTGATATAGCAGTATGGATAATTGTACCTGGATTTGTACCAGATTTTATTAACTCATCAATAACATATGTTACTTCACCATTAGTTCCGTCTTCATACACTAATTTGAATGTAAATAAACCATCATTGCATTCTCTATATACATAATCATTAAGTGTTTCATCAAATTCTCGTTCATAAACCTTGAATGTAAATCCAGGTGGGTTTGTACCAAATGAAAACGGAATAGAAAAATCATTATATGTAAAGTTGTTTGAACTTATTATAAATTCTCTATTAAAGTAAGTATAGAATTGGATAAAATCATCAAAACCAAAACTATCATCATCTTGCTTTTTTGTACTAAATACAATTGATGTTTGAACAATAGGGTCATCTCCCTCTGCAAAATCAAATTCTGCTTGCAAGAATATTGTTTGAGTAATATTAGGTTTAACAGTAGCATTTACATTGTGACGTAATAATAACCAGATCGCACCATTTTCAACCTTACCTGTTACAATTTCATATGTACCATCTGAGTCACCTAAAATACTATAAGTAACTGAAGAAATTTTACTATATGTATAAACATCCGCATTAGGTGTAGTTAGTAAATATGTTTCGGTATATCCAGAATATTTATCTTCTTCTTCATAAATATCAATTTGATTACCATATAAATCTCTCATAAATCCAGCAGCATATGATTCATTATCTTGAAGCATATCAGCACCAAGTTGTTTAATAGGTAATGAGATATATGGTCCTTGTACTACATTTATTGATAAATAATTAATTTTAGAATCAATGTATAAAATATAATAATCTTTTTCTGTACTATCTGTTTTATCCGCATTTATCAATTCGAAATAATCAGAAGATAACACTTCATCTAATGAAGATACATAAATTGTACTATCTGTTTGAGTATTTGCATCACTCAAAGTATATACATAGCTTTGGTTAAAGTATGAATCATAAACTGGAAGCATAAGTGGTCCATCAAATTGATATAAATATGAATTTTCAACCAATGTTCCATCTTCGCTTAATTCTTGACCATAATATTTATACAAATATTCATTAATAACATTTAATGATGCAAGACCATAATCAGCTTCCTCAACTAAATGCACATCTATTGTTCGTGGTACACCTTCAATTGTAATCGTAAGTGGTACTATAGATGATTCAGTAATATCCTCAACTATATTACCCTCATTAGATAATTTAGAAGTATCACCAGATAGATACGATATTTCTAAATCATATGTTAAATAATTATAAATCAATTCTAAATCTGTATATGTATATAAGCAACCATATGAATTATCAGTATGAGTACCCGCTACACTACACTCATGATTAGAAACTCTTGCTTCATTATATGCAATTGAATATACTTCATTTACACCAATATTATGAAGGTTAGCATAAATAAATCTAAATGCAGAATTTATAATTTCAGTTGAATTTTCGCTGATAACTATTTTTTCTACATTAACCTCATCTATCACATTGTTTTCAAAAATTACCGCAGAATATGGACAATTAACAATTACATCGTTTATTGTGTTTTCTATAGTATTTGTTGATGTAATAGAACCTTCATCACCATTAATATACATTGCACCATCAAACACATTGTCTATAGTTAAACTATAACCATTTAAATCAATTTTTTTGCCAGTAGCAATATTAATATTACAATCACTTGTAATAGTTATATTACTTAATAATTTAATATCTTGGGTAACATTCATTGTAAACCTATCACTGGCAATGCTTTGTTTATTGTTAGTGTTATATTTTTTAGAGCTCAAGCTATAATATTGTGAATACTTAATAAATTCATTATAGTTTGTAATTTCTTGAGTAGTTTCTTCAGAAGCGGAGAATGTAAGCACAGCTTCATTAAAAATCTTGCTTTCAAAATATGCATATACTGTTGATATTCCAACAAATAACAATGTTGTTAAAATTGAAATGTAAAATATTAATTTTCTTTTCACTGGCTCACACCTCCCTTTCTTTTAATTGTAAAATTATTCTATTTTTTCGCTATATTCAAGCATATTAAATGTAAAATATCTAGTATATGAATTACCATTATCATCATATATTGTTGCTGAAATCATACAATTTTCAGCAGCAGCATATACATTCTTATCACCAACAACTGAGCTGCTACGTTCAATTCTCCAACCTGTTTCGTTTGTTAAAATAAATGCTCCCGAAATACGTTCCCAAGTTATATTATATGTTTGTGTTGAAGAATAATAAATTTCACTTGGTAAGAAGAAATATTTATATGTAACATCTTTAAATGAACTTAAGCTAAACAATGCTTCAACTAAGACTTTTTCTTGATCGCTTGCTTTTAGCTCATATGATTTTTCTACTTCATTTTCATCGTAATAGTATGTTGGATTTGATGCAGAATAAGCTAAATACATCTTAACAAATTTGTATTCTTCTTTACTAAAATCAACATCCGTCATATAGAAATTCATATAAGTAACCTTATGATCATGAAGAGTTGAATCATGACCATATAGGTTATTTTTTGCAGCTAATAAATCTAACAACGGATTTAAACTAGAAATACCTAAATAGCCTTCACCAGATTCATTACCTCTAAAATCTAAATATTCTAATGTTTCAAGGTTTTGAATAAAATCAATAGAGCTTAATCTTGTATAGTTAAATGTAATTTTCTGTAAAGTATTGCTTGAATTACAAATTAATGTAAATAGGTTATTTGCCATAGAATTTTCTAAAAATAAGAAATCTAAACTATTACCCTTAAATGAAATAGTTGTTAAGGCAGTATAATACTTAATAACCTCAAATTGAGAAGTTTCCTCAATATAATCAATTGGAATGTACATATATCTTTGATCTTTATTTTCATTTCCAATTAATTTATAAACCTCATCCTCTAAAGCATACCTACTTGAACTAAGGCTTCTAATAATCTCTGGATTTTCATAATATTCTGAGGTTGTTTCATCATAACCATATGAAGTAATAACATTGTTTAAAGCCTTAATAAAATCAGAGCGTTTACTTTCATATGCACTAGTAGTAAGAATAAAGTTTAATAAATATTGAAATTCTGCTTCACTAATTGTTGGTATATTATCATAATATACATCGCCAGGTTCTGAAGTCCCAAGTGCAAGTATATTTTTAATAATAGTATCAAAATCCGTTTGTTTATCAACCGCATTCATAATAGCAGTCTTTTCATCTGTTGGTAAATTTTCAACATCATTAACAAAAGCTAAATCTAATCCTAACTGATCAATAACATAATCTTTAACAGCTGAATTTACATTTGGATATTCAGCAAATACATCACTAATTCTCTTTGTGATTAAATTATGTTCATCAAATGAAATAATATAATTACCAGTTGAACCATAACCATCTTTATAATACTCGTGATAAACAGTTTCTCCTTCTGCATCAGTTTCAGTAAATGATATTACATATTCACTACTACTAAATTCTGTACTTGAACTAACAACACTTGTCGCCCATGAATAAGCTGTTTTTAAATTGCTATCATTATTAAGTGCTAAATATGATTCATTAACAATTCCAATTAAATAATTCAAATACTCAGTAGTTAAATGTGGAGTATGTTTATCAGTATTACCTAAACGGCTTGCTCGTACCACACCATCAGCATTAACCGGTATTTTGGTAGTACCATCAAACACATAAATTTGCACAAAATAGCTATATTCTTCATACATTACATAATTTGCAGATACATCACTTGCATCAATAAAATTAAATGCTTCTTCATGACCATAACATTTTGTAATATATTCTTTAATGGCAGCTAATTCAACATCAGTAGTACAATGACCATAAACAGTAAGACCCAAACGGCTGGCTGAAGCAAATCCATATAAATTACTTGCGACATTAGTAATAATAGAGGAATAATTAAAATTATATCCACTGGCATTATTTGCAAGATAATCTGCTAAAGCTATGTTAGTACCACTACCACCTATAAAAGTAGACCAGTCAATAATTTTATTAAATATTGGATCATAACATGGATTTAAAGTTACAGTTGTTGAACTGCCATCAGAACCCGGTTTATTATATGATGTAGTAGAAGATGAAACGGCAAATGTATTACTTGTTACCACATCATCATTTCTATTGATATATTGTTTCCATAAATTATAGAATGTTTCAAATAACACTCTATCTTTTTGAGATAAAACATAATAAACGATTACTCTTTCTTCTTCTGAACTTATTGTTGAAAGATCATTTATTTCACTTCCTAAATCATCAGTAAGTGGTGAACTACCAACTTTTTCAATTAATACATCATTAATAGTGCGAACGTCACCTGATGTTGTAGTAACCCAATCTAGAATTGTTGAATAATATGGGTCAATGATAACACTTAATAATGTATTATAGTCAATATCAGATAATACATTGTCATATACTTTAATATAATTTCCCCATACTGATTGGAATGCAGGAAATCTTTCAGCATAATGTAAAATTACATATATTTCATGATCTGATAAATCACTACTATCATCAGACTGAATCCATGTAACTGTAGAGTTTAATTGTTGTTTTACATTAGAAGGAATATCTTGAACTGTTGCGCTAGTTGCCCAATTTAATAATTCTTGGAAATCTTCTAATGCATATCTGTTCAATACAGTATCTACTCTACCAAACTCAAAATACAATTCTTGAGTATTTTCAATATCATAAAGCAAAATATATTGTTTTAAAGCTTTAATTCCCTCATAAGATGTATCTGTTAATAAATAATATTCTTCATTATTAATAACAACTCTTTCTGTAATAAGATAATATGAATTATCTACTTTTTCTTGAGTTTCAGAATCTATTTCATATATTTCTACAAACTCAATTGTTGTAGTTGTTCTTGTTGCTAACACATAAATATGTTTACCTTTTGATGCATCATCAGTGATGTAATCAGCGTTTGAATATTCAACATTTTCTACAGTTCCTAAAGTTTGACCTTCAGCTAATTCGTTAACTTGTGTAGTTGTTGTTTCATCTGACACATTGGTGATTACAACTTTATAATACGGATTTTCAGTAGACTGTTGTAATGACTGAAGCTTTAGATTGTAAAATATTTCACCAGCATCAGTTAAACTACCATCACTAGTTAAAGTACTAAATGCAGGAAAATTACTTGCTGTAATTGCAGGTGGTATGGTAAAGAATACTTCCTTTTCTGTAGCAACAACCTGAGTATCTCCTTCACCAACAAGTACTTGAGCATACATCATAATACGTGTTTGTGTTAAATTTAATTTTTCTAAATCTATACTTACAATCTGAATTTCTGATAAATCGTTATCATTATTTAGAGATACGACTCCATTTTCATAAATAATATTATTATTAGCATCTTTAAAGAAATATTTAATACTAAAGTCTTCGTATACATTCGGTAAGGCAAAATCACCTGACTCATTAATAATACCATTAGATGCCCTAGTATCTAATATATTTTGTAATACATCTACTGAGTTTAAATATGATTGTACATACCCATAGATTTTATCAGCAATATCTGTCGGAGATACTGTGATAAGAATTTTCATATATGTAAAAAGAATTTCATCATTTCCTGCAAATTTTGCAGATATTTGAATTCTTGCAAATTTTTGGAATGTAACTTGATTTAATAAAATTTGTGCACTACTCAATGATGCGCTATCTGGTGTAATTAAAGATGTACCAGAAGACTTGTAAGTAGGCAAGTAAGAAACATAATAATATGCAGATTCTAATGAATATGAAATTTCTTCAATACCTAAATCTTCAATTGCCCCCTCTACCTCTCCATTAGCATTTGTAGTTTGATAGAAAGTCATATAATTATCCGCAGTTGGTAAATTAATTGGTGAATTTACACTTGTTAAGTTTAAAGTTAACTCAATTTTACCAGCTAGATATAGTAGTTTGTCCATATCATCTTGCTTAGCACCACGAACTCTATATGTGTGAGTATAAACTTTATCGTATATTTTTATTGTGGCTATAAGATCAACATTACCTTGAATCTCGTGAAGCTTACCACTGTGTGATAATACACTTTCATCACTACTCCACCAGCTAATAGTAACGCCATGTTCTTTAATCGTAGTTGGTAAATATAAATCATAGCCTGCTTTTATATAAACATCCTCGTTAGAAAATTGTGCTAAATGTACTAAATCATATGTCAATATTTCAGTAAGCATTTCTGCTTCATCATCACCATAAACTAACATTTCTAGTGTTCTTTCTTCTTCACCAACAACAACCTGAATAGTTTGAACTTCATTTGTAGTTATTGAAGTAATTATCATTTGAGTAATATCGTCAACAGTTACACCTTCTACTGAAAGTGATGCATATGTGTTAAAATATATTCCTTCAAATCCAAACACATCATATGGTGTGCCTGAAACAAAATATTTATATTCACTTAATTCAGACTCTAAATAGGTGGCTAGCTTACTTGAACTAATTGAAGTAATTTCGTAAAGAGTTGAATCAATTGCTATATCTGAAGTTAATAATGCATCAGCACCATCAACTAAAAGTACATAAGTAGTA
Source organism: Anaeroplasma sp. (assembly GCA_045594405.1). Taxonomy (GTDB): domain Bacteria; phylum Bacillota_I; class Bacilli_A; order Acholeplasmatales; family Anaeroplasmataceae; genus Anaeroplasma. The sequence goes on along the minus strand of JAZNYN010000122.1, from coordinate 22,006 downwards.
TCCGCTAGTTTTGTAATTGAACCACCATTTTTTGAATCATACACATGAAGATCTGATGCAATATCAATATTAGCACCAAGTGTTAATGTATTACCACAAAGGTCAATATTACAGCTATCAGAAATTGTATATTCTGCAGTAGTTGTAATATCTGAAGTTAAAATAATCGTTGGTGTAGCATTTGTATATGAAACAACATTAACATCATTGATTGCTAGTGAAAGCTCTGATTCATTCGATACAAAGTAATAATTTACAACATCAGGAGTTCTAATTGTACAATTTACTGTAATATTAGCACTTAATTCTGTAAAGCTAGTATTGTGTAATTGATATGAAATTTTTGTATCATCAGTTGAAGGTGTATCTTCACTACCTTCAAAAACTATTTTATTTATACCTAAATCCTTTTCTGTAACGAAGTCTCTTAATGTACCAACAAATATATCATCAGCATATACGAATACAGAATTTAAAAGATTTATATCGCTAGCATTAGAAACGATTAATGAATAGCTATACACATAATTCATTGCATCAACATTTGAAACGGTATATGTGAAACTCTTCTTTTCATCAGTTGTCAATTCTACATTTTGAGGCTCAGTTGGACCAGTTACTGTTTGTGCACTAATCTTATGTGTAGAAACTGTAGTGTCATATGTTTGAGAAGTTTCGAATGCTGCAAAAACAACAAAAGAGATGGCACACATAAACATAGCCAACGCAGCAGTAATTAGTAAAATCTTCCTGTTTTTGAACATGTGTGTCATCTCCTTTCGGTTTTAATATAAAAAGCCAATTGCAAAACAAAATGTAGCAACTGGCTGTCCTTATCCCCAAACGGACCCTATAGCTTTGCGTCACTAGATTTCTCTAGCTTTGCCTTAAAAGTAAATATTATATTTTAGAAATATAATAACTCTTAATTTGTTATTTTTATTATAACGAAAAGAATTTTAATTGTAAAGCCCTAGTCTACTTTATTTTTAAAATTTAACAATTTTAACATATATTTTTCTACTTTTTTCAAGGTTTACTATTTTAAAATGCTATATTTTATAGAAATATAGGCGTAAATAAAGGAGACAAATGTATGATTGTCTCCTTATTGTGTACTAGCTGATTATCTCAATTAGCCTAATTATTTTTTGTGTAAATACCTCTGTTTGATCTATATCAGAATCAGGGTAATGCAGGATGCTACCATCATATAAAAGCTCATCACTAAAATAAGCCTCTACGCTTCCATCCTTAACGGCAATGAAAAATGGCACCCTTAATTCATCTAAATTAACACCAATTTTATCGATAATTTTAGTAAATTTTAGTCTAAAATCAAGGCTTGTAGGGTTTCTTAGATCCTCAATTATTCCAAGCTCTGTTTCTACCCTTACATCAAAGTAATAAACGTTGTTAATATTACACATTTTTACAATATTGTTAAGGTGATTTATTATTGCTTGGCAATTTTTGCACCAATGACCACCGATAAAAATTAGACCTGTGAAGCTACTATCAAAAAGCTCTAAAAGCTCGTCTAAATCTATAGCTTTATACACATGATTTTCATCATTTAGGTATAAATATTCCATACAAAAGTCCATAATATACTCCTAAATTATTTAGAGTTTTTATACTCAATATATTCCTTATATAGCTCTTTTCTATCTAGGTTAAATAGCTTTGCAGCTTCCTTAATTGCCTCATTTGGTTTATATCCTAAATTGATTAATTCATCAATTTTTTCATAAGGATTTTCGGTTACTAATGCCTTTTCCTTATGGCCCTCTACCATTAGTACCATCTCACCCTTTAGGCCTTCTATGGCTAAAACCTCTGATGCATTTCCTCTAATAAACTCCTCATATGTTTTAGTTAGCTCGCGTGCTAAAACAACCTCTCTATCACCTAATGTAGAGATGATATCCTCTAACGTTTCGTGAATTCTATGAGGTGCCTCATAAAAAATAAGCGTATGATTTACATATTTTAAATCATTAAGTTCTTGAATTCTTTTTGTTTTTTTACTATCTAAAAAGCCATAAAATGTGTATGGTAGTGGAGCTAAACCAGAGGCAATAAGCGCGCTAATACCTGCAGATGCCCCAGGAATTGTAGATACAGGAATATTATTCTTGATAGCCTCTACTACTATCCTGTAGCCAGGATCTGAAATTACAGGTAGACCCGCATCAGATATGATAGCTATCTTCATACCGCTTTTTAGCTCATTAATAATTGTATCAGTTTTTAAATCCTGATTGTATTCATGATAGCTTTCTAATTTATTGTTTATGTTGTAATGCTTTAAAAGGACAATAGAATTTCTAGTGTCCTCAGCATATATCTTATCTACAGTTTTCAATATTTCAACAGCTCTATAGGTCATATCAGATAGATTACCTATAGGTGTTGCGACAAGATATAATATTTCCTTGTCCTCTTGAAAGCTTCTTGTTCTCATTAGTTTTTAATAATACGTGTAGCCTTTTCTCTTAAATCACGTTCAGCATAAACAATACCGATGATATCTCTACGCTTTTCATTAGAAATACCTAGCTTTTGTTGGATAGTTTCTAAGAATAATAACTCAGAAGTATTATATAGGTCATCCTCCATTGAAATAATAACTAGGTTAAGATATACAATATTCTTAACTACTTGGTTAGAATTAATAAAGAAATCAATAGTCTTTTCAGCAGTATCAGTTAATCTAAAAGAATATTCATCCTTTACACCCTCTAATTCAGCAATCATCTTAGTTAATACTCTTTTTTCAACCTCATTAGGCTCACCATCGATATCAACCATATAAATTGCTAAATCTAAAAACTTTAGCATTTCCTTCTTATTTAATAAATTTAAAAACATAACTACAGTCCTCCTTAATCATAATTATATATTTTTAAAATTTCTTTTGTCCATTTGTTATCCTCACCATAAACATATAGTGGGTCTAAAATTATGAGGTTTCCCTCACTTCCATCCTTTATACCCTCAATCAAAATGTGATTAGCCTCACTGCCATGCTTAGGGTATATAAACTGAAGCCTTTTAGGCTCAATCTTATATCTCTTGAAGGTTTCTAATATTTCTACTAAGCGATCTGGTCTATGCACCATCGCAAATCTACCCTTACTCTTACATAAGCGTGCTGCTTCCTTAACTATATCATCAAGGGTAGCTAAAACCTCGTGTCTTGCGATAGCCTTACTATCACTTGGGTTAAGCTTACATGAGCCAACCTTGAAAAATGGCGGGTTACACGTTACTAGGTCAAAGCCCTTAACCTCTAAATATGTTCCCTTTAAATCTCTATTAAGTAGCTCAATTTGCTCATCCTTGTTGTTTACGCTTACTGACATTTTTGCAAGCTCATATGAAGAGGCTTGTACCTCAACACCAACTATCTTAGCCTTTGTTCTTAGTGTTAGATACAAAGGGATAGGAGCATTACCTGTACATAAATCACAAATCTTCTTTGTGCTTGATGTAACAGTTGCAAATGATGCTAAAAGTAATGAATCAATAGAGAAATTAAAGGAATCAGTATCCTGATATATTTTTAATAGCTCTTTACCTAATAGCTCATTACAAACTAAGGCCATCTAGCTCATCCTCATCTACCTCAGTTATTTGAGGCTTTTTCTTTTTATCCATTGACTTAACAAATTTAACATCATCTAGCTTTAGGTAACCAAACTTATTATCCTCACCAACATATTTAACCTTTAAATTACGGTTTAATACATCACACGATAATACCTTAGCTGGACCTTCTAAAGTTTCAACAATATCACCAACATCTGGTGCGTGCTTACGAAGCTCAGTATAAAGCTCGTTTTCATAATTAATACAGCAAAGTAGCTTTTCACAGTTACCACTAATCTTTACAGGGTTAAGCGAAAGATTTTGATTCTTTGCCATTTTTACTGAAACATTATCAAATTCTGTAATAAACGTTTGACAGCATACCACTAAGCCACACGGACCAATTCCGCCAAATACCTTAGCACCATCACGTGAGCCAACCTGTCTAAGCTCAATTCTAGTGTGGAACTCCTCAGCTAAGGATTTAACTAGCTCTCTAAAGTCTACTCTGCCCTCAGCCTCAAAATAAATAATTAGCTTAGAACAATCTAATGTATATTCAGCCTCTAAAACCTTCATCTCTAGCTTATGTGTTTTAGCTAATTTTTTAGTAACCTCGATTACCCTAGGCTCCATATCCTTATTTCTTTGGTAATCCTTTAAATCAGCCTCAGTAGCTAATCTTACTACATCCTTAAGCTCAGATTGAAGCTCTTTTAAATCTAAATCAAATGGCTCACCTACAGAAAAGCCTAGCTCAACACCTCGAACTGTATTAACTATTACAGCTTCGCCATCTTCAATTTTTAAATCACCACAGCCGAAAAAATATCTTTTTCCAAGTGGCTTAAACCTTACCTTAATTGCTTTCAAGCTATCACCGACCTAAACAAATTTAGTCACTAGCTCATGAAAAACATTTTTAGCTGTGACATTATATCTTAATCTAGAATATAAATCTAGAAGCATTTCTAGTTTTATTTTTAAGGAAGCCTTGTTTGCTTCTTTATATGACTTAATTTTATCATATAAAGCATTAAGAATCAAACCTTGACTACCTTCGTTTAATAGTATTGCATCCTCTACGAATCTTATTAACCATTTAAACAGCATCTCTAAATTTTCATTATCAGAGAAGAATTGAGAATTAGAAATATAATACAAAACGCCATCCTTTGGCTTTCTAATATTTATAAAATCTAAGAATAGCTCCTTAGCCTTACTAAACTCTATTGAGGCTTGATATTCCTTAACCTCTTCAATATTATTTGAAAGTAGTGCCGCAAGCTGTGCATCTAAATCAGATACACCCTCACCTACAAGCGTATCGATCATAAAGCTAATAGAAAGCTCGTTAAAATGAACAAGCGAGCAGCGTGAAATAATAGTAGAAACTACATTACTTAATTCCTCGGCAATAAATATACCTATAGTAGGTGTATTGTTAACTGGCTCCTCAATAAACTTAAGTAATGAGTTTTGGGCAGCAGCTGAGGCAGTATCAATACCATCTACTATATAAACTCTAGTACCATCTAAAAGGGATGTCATAGAAAACTCACTTTGAAGTTCTAATATTTGCTCCTTAGAAATCATAGTTTTGTTTTCCTCTATACCAATATAATCAACATTCATATGATTTCCATCTATAATACTTTTACAGGTATCACATTCTAAGCAAGCATCATGCTCACAATTTAGAATACAAGCTAAAGCATAAGCCATCGCCTTCTTACCTACACCCTTAACACCATAAAATAAATAAGCGTGGCTTAATCGGTCATTCTTATAGCTATTCTTTAGCATTTCAAATATTTTATTTTGATTTTGAACAACCAACCTTAAATCCATAGCCTTCTCCTTTTTACTTTAAATAGTTAAGTACTAATTCAATACAATCTGATACAACCTTATCTAGCTCTTGATTACCATCAACCCTTACTACACGATTAGGATACATCCTCATAACCTCATGATATCCCTCATATACCCTTTGGTGGAAATCAGCCTTTTCTAGATCTAATCTATCAGCCTTATCTCTTCCTGATAATCTTTTAAGTGCTACATCTGGAGTTACATCAATAAATACAGTAAGCCCAGGTAAATAGTCAAGTGCGAAGCTGTTAGCCTTTAAAACATCCTCAAAGCCTATACCTCTAGCATAGCCTTGATATGCTAGTGATGAATCTAAGAATCTATCACAAATTACAACCTTGCCAGCATTGATTGCTGGAATAACACGCTCTGATAGATGCTGCATTCTGCTTGCTGCATATAAAAGTGCCTCACACTCTCTAGTCATGCTAGTGTTATTGATATCAAGAATAATACTTCTTATATCCTCTGCGATGCGGATACCACCTGGCTCTCTAGTAGAAATATAGGAAATGCCAAGCTCCTCTAATCTTTTACATAGTTCAATTATAACTGTAGTTTTACCACTACACTCTCCACCCTCAAAGGTAATAAAATTCTTCATATCCATACTAACACACTCCATAGCTATTTCTATTTAATTATACAACAAATTAAAAACAGAAAAAAGGTGCATAATTCATTTATTTTAATAAATTAATTACCAATAACAAAATAGAATGTTTTGTCAGTTTTAAAGCACAAATTAAAAACAGGACAACAAGTCCTGTTCATAATTATAAAGAATTACATAATTGCGTTTTATGCTTTACATATTGGTGTAGTGCGTTAATTCCTATTGCGGCAAGAAGCATTATAGTTCCTACTATAGTAAAGCCTAAAATATAAGCTAGTAGGAAAATTACATATGGTACATTACCATGTAATAAATTTAATACTGGAATATCACAAGTTCCACCTGGAGCTATAAAGAACATATTAAATGTATCATAATCTCCATAGATGAAGTTTAAGCTTAACGCAACAGCAACTAAAGCTACAAACACTGGAAGTGCTCTTAGGATAGATATTAGCTTAAATTCAATACGCTTTGTTGCGTATAAGAACACACCTAAGACTAGCATTGAGCCATGGTGAACCATAGTTTGGATATTAACACCTATAGTATCAATAAATACTGTAGATGGGTAGAACATTACTGCAACACCTGCAAATAGGCTGTATGTTCCTAAGTAAGCGTAAATGTTTTTTAGCACCTTTTCATTTTTAACAAATCTGCTAACTAATAGCACATACATTGGTGTTGAGCAGAATTGGAATGGGAAGGCATACCATTGGTAGCTCCATGTACCATTGTCTGAATTAAATGAAAATACTACCTGCTTATATACCTCAAATAACAATAGTAATGCTGTCCAAATAGTAAGTATAAAATTAAATCTCTTTTCATCAACCTTATCACGTGTAATAACTACTAATGCAATTAATACGGCAACAATACCTAACCACATTAAATGAAACCAGCCATATAATGTAGGTTTTGTCATTTCGCCTTCCATAAAGGCTACAAATCTTTCAAATGCATTCATAAATATAAATATAACCAATTATTGCTAATCGATTATTTTCCTTTCTTTTAAAAACTACTTCATGGCATATAAAGTAAGCCATTACATAATGGTACAACATTTTTTCTAAAAATGCAACGTTTTTTTCTAAAATGTTAACAATTGCCGGGTCAAAAATAAAAGGCCTTGACTACTCAAGACCTAATAATTCACCTTATAAAGATATAAGCCACAACCGTCCGCAACCTTGTGGGAAATCTTAGGGTCACACTTCTCTAATACTTCCTTTAGCATTTCGGTTGTTTCCTTTTTCTTACCTATTTCAATGATTAAACCCATCATTCTTCTAATCTGATATTTTAAAAAACCATTACCAATAAATACAAATTCTAAATATCCATTATATTGATTTAGAGTGGCACTATAGATGGTTTTAACAGTATCCTTAAGAGGATTAATAGATGCAGAGGCAAAGCCCTTAAAGTTATGCGTACCCTCTAATAGCTTTAAGGCATCTTGCATTAGCTTTACATCTAGGTTAGTAATGTGAGGTGCATAACGAATAGTAAGTGGATTATACTCACCTACATTAATGTAATAACGATATTCCTTGCTGATGGCACTAAAGCGACTATGGAAATCCTCGTTAACCCTTTCTACCTCAGTAATGTAAATATCATCCGGTAAATAGGAATTTAGACCTCTTTGAATTCCTGATGCTGGTATATCAGCTTCAATATCAAAGTGAAATACCTGAGCCATGGCGTGAACATATCTATCCGTTCTTCCAGATACATATATCTTAACATCCACATCTAAAAGCTTCTTGATAGCCTTTGTTATATAAAGCTCAATTGTAGGTAAATCATTTTGAATTTGAAAGCCCATATAATTATAGCCGTCATACTTAACTGTACACTTATATCTATACATAGAATCTACTCCAAATTACAGCCCCATAAAATAATGCCATTATTACAAATGAAAAATAATCTAGGAATCTTAGCTTAAGCTCATCTAGCTTAGTTCTCTTATTTCCAATAACATAGCCTCTTGCCTCCATAGCATCAGCTAAATCCTCAGCACGCTTAAATGAGATAACAAACATTGGGATAAGAAGGGAAATGATTTGTGTAACCTTTTCCTTTAACGTACCCTCCTGGAAATCTACACCACGGCTTGCTTGGGCGTTCATTATCTTTTGGCTTTCTCCTAAAAGGGTTGGAATAAATCTTAATGTTAATGATATTAGCATTGAAAATACTCCAACTGGAATACCGATATATTTAAGTGGCTTTAATACTGATTCAATACCATTATTGATATCAGTAGTCATTGTAGAAAGTGTAAGAAGTGATGTAGTGCCTATCATAATAGTTATACGAACAAGTACGAAGGCTGCCTTAGATATACCCTCACTATAAACGTTAAAGCTAAATGTAGTAATAGAAGCAAACTCAACACGTAAAAGCCACATAGCTACAAACACACCCACTAAAAGCACCAATAAATAGATTAGACTAAATGGAACATACTTTTTAGTTGTGAAGTAAAGCACAAGGGCAGCCACAATAATAGCTATTTGTGTTAAGCCTATTTGTAAATCAAAGGAATATAATAATGTTTCTTCTGTACCCTTTGTGTAGATTAGCTGAAGCACAAAGGTAAACATAAGTAAAAATATTATTGGCCTTAATCCCTTTAAAACCTTAATGAATGGAATTCTTGTAGTAAAGAATATAATCATAAATATTCCAAGAGCTATAAGCATTCCATATAGATTAGGAATTAAGAAGATTAAAACTATCATTAGGAAGGTAAGAATAATCTTACTTCTAGGATCTAATTTATATATCCAGCTATTACCTGGAATATATTGACCAAAGCTGATGTTATTCACAATACTTCACCAGCCCTTCTAATAGCTCCTCTTCGCTATGAATATTATATTTTAAGCTATAGCCAAGCTTACTATTTAGATAGTCTATTAGCTTTAATACATCTGGCTTAGATAGATTATTATCTAAATAAGCATTTGTAGCAAATAGCTTTTCCTTACTACCATCAAAGGTAATTTCAGTATCATTCATTGCGATTACTCTAGATGCATACTTATAAACAATATTCATATTATGAGTAATCATAATGATTGTTTTACCAGTTTCTTTATGAATATCATAGAAGATATCCATAATCTCGTTTGCCGCCTGTGGATCTAATCCACGTGTAGGCTCATCTAATAAAAGGATATCTGGATCATATGATAGGATACCTGCAATAGCTACCTTTCTCATTTGACCACCAGATAAATTAAATGGTGACTTTTCTAATAAATCATCATCTATCTTTAATATCCTGGCAATTTCTAAAGCCTTCTTCTTTGCTTCCTCTTGTGAGTAGCCAAAGTTCTTAGGGGCAAACATTATGTCCTTAAGTACTGTTTCTTCAAATAACTGATACTCAGGGAATTGGAACACAAAGCCTACCCTTCTTCTTATGTCCTTAAGCTTAGGGTTTTTCTTTTTGTTTGGAGTAATAACATAATCAAATATTTTAACATTACCCTTTGTTGGCAGGATTAATGCATTCATATGCTGAATAAGTGTAGACTTACCAGAGCCAGTTTTACCTACTATACATACAAATTCATCTTTATCGTTAATATCTAAATTGATATTATCTAATGCAATAGTAATGTCTTTCTTCTTAACACCATGATAGATGTGGCTTACTTCTTTAAATGATATTCCCATAATGCCTCCATAAGCATTTCATTACACTTAAGCTTTTCATTTTTAGATGCCTCATCAATCATACGTAAATCAAATGGCATATCTAGGCTAGAGCTCTTTAGTAGCTCTCTATCCTTAAAGATTTCTAAAGGTGTACCCTCTGCAATCTTTTGTCCATCCTTCATTACGATAACACGATCAGATAATCCTGCTAAATCTAGATCATGTGTGATAGTGATTATTGTCTTATTATATTTTTCCTTTAGCTGAACTATTAGATTAGTAATATCAGCTACACCCTGAGGGTCTAGCATTGATGTTGCCTCATCTAGAATAACAATATCACAGTTCATAGCTAAAATACCCGCAATAGCTACACGTTGCTTTTGACCACCAGATAAGGTGTCTGGCTGTCTTTCTAGATATTCAGCCATATCTACCTTTTCTGCGTATTCCTTAATTAGCTCAACCATTTCACTTCTTTCTATACAATGGTTTTCTAAACCAAAGGCAATGTCGTACTTAACATTAAAGCCAACAAACTGATTGTCTGGATTTTGGAATACTATACCAACACGGCTTCTTATCTTATCAACTGTCTTAATAGATAGCTCCTCGCCATCATAAATAATCTGACCACTATTAGCCTGATGTAGACCAATTAGTAGCTTAGCGATAGTAGATTTACCACTGCCGTTATGGCCAAGGATAGAAACCCATTCATGATCGCCTACAGTAAAACTAACGTTTTCTAGGGCTTTATCCTTTTTGTTATATGAAAATGATAAATCCTTTACCTCAATCATAAATGTGCTCCTCCTTTCTATAATTAAGTGTTAGAAACACTCCAATTCATAATAATATATTATACTCCTTTTTTCAAGAAAAATATACAAAAACACTATAGATAATCTTGATTATCATAGATATTAAAGATAGCTCCTGTAATATCTATAATATTATCTATTGCTATAGAATCTCTATCCTCTAGGATAATCAATTTATTTTGTTCGTCTATTTTTCTTATTGTTGTAGATTTTGTTCTATACATGCCGCCAGCTTTTAATTTATCCTTTACAAAGTATGTTATATTTACTAATGGTCTTTCTGTTATACAATTTAATAATATATTTATCTTATTGCTGATGATAGCCTTAGCCTCATCTGATAATTCCTGCTTGCTTTCTGTTAATCTCTTTGCCTCAGCTATTTCATCATCATATCCCACTAAGGCAGCAAATGGTGCAAATTGGGCAGCCCTATCCTCCATTTTCATATGAGGATGCCTTGTTGATTTTTTATAAGGTTTATTGATTATGTCTAAATATCTTTCACTCATATTTTTGCTCCCTTAAGCCTTATGCCCGCCTACCTGCTTATTACGCTCGATGGTAGTCGCACCTTCCTCTAAATTCATTCCCTTAACTACAGCGTTTTTGCCGTACTTTTTCTTAATTTCAAGGATTGCCTGCTGCTGGCGGTGCTCACGTTCTAACCTCTTGTTTTCTTGCACTTTCCTGGGGGTAACTTGATTTTCATCATCAAAAAGAGATATTTTTTCAAACCCCTTATCGACCGTATCTAGCTGGCTTTCTATAATAATATTATTAAATGAAATATTAACTCTTCTTACTAATAAATTTTTATCAATTATACGATCATATAATTCCTCTACTGCCTTAACTAAAAGTATAGTTGATGATGTATGATTAAGAAGATTGATTGTGCCATGGGCATGCTTAGGTACATCTCTTCCATAGTAATCCTTCTTTATTTCACCATGGTAGCTTTGCATAATTGTATCATCTAAAAGATTATCTATATCATAGCCTATGGTTAAAACAATTTGATTAGTAAGAAGCCCCTTATCAACTAGCTCTAATGATAAAACATCAACCATTTCCTTAACAATAAGCTTAGCCTTATCAGCATCATAGGCACAGTGGATAACCTGTCCTGAGCCTATCGATTTATTATTAGGCTTATATTCTTTAACTTCCTTCATTGTGCATGGTTCATATCCCCAAGCATGATCTATTAACAATTCAGCATTAATTCCAAATAGCTTATATAGTAAATCCTCATTTTCTATTGAGCATCTTGCTACATCACCCATTGTATACATGCCGTATTTTTCTAGCTTTTTAGAATAACCCTTTCCTACACGCCAAATATCAGTAATCGGTGTATGCTCCCAAATTACCCTACGGTAGCTTGCTTCATCTAGCTCTGCGATTCTTACTCCATCAGCATCAGCTTTTGTCTTTTTTGCTACGACGTCCATGGCAACCTTAGCTAAAAACATATTAGTACCAATTCCCGCTGTAGCGGTAATGCCAGTTTGTGATAAAACATCCTTTATCATTCTCATCGCAAGATTATGAGCATCTATCTTGTAGGCTCCTAGATATGAGGTAACATCAATAAAAACCTCATCTATTGAATATACATGAATATCCTCTGGTGCTACATACTTTAGATATATCTCATAGATTTGACGAGATATCTTCATATATAAATTCATTTGTGGTGTTGCAACAACATAATCAACAGCAAGACTCTTATCGACCCTTAGCTTTAAATCATCATAAGAAGCACCGGTTTGCCTACCGGCTTCCTCTTTTCTTTTTTTGTTTACCTCCTTAACCCTTTGAACTACCTCAAATAATCTGGCTCTTCCGGGAATACCGTAGGATTTAAGTGAAGGTGAAACTGCTAGGCATATTGTCTTTTCTGTACGTGAATTATCGGCAACAACTAGATTTGTAGTAAGCGGATCTAAATTACGTGCTCTACATTCTACTGATGCATAAAATGATTTTAAATCTATACATATATACATTCTGTCCATTGCTACACCTCCTTATATTTAAAGCTTTATAAATATTATATCCCAAGACTATATATAATTCAAAAGTTCAAAGAAAAATTTCAATTTGTGTATTCATTTATCGGCAAAATATCTTTAAAAAATAGATGTGATTTTCTTGTATAAGTTGCCGATAAACGATATAATATAACTGGTGATTAGTCTGAAATATTTAACATGTAGTCAGATTGCAACTAAGTGGAATATATCAGAAAGAAGCGTTAGAAACTATTGTAACCACGGTAGAGTTGTTGGAGCAGTTCTACAAGGAAAAACGTGGCTAATACCCGAGAATGCTTAAAGCACAATATTGTTCCAATGATAATAAATGAAGAACTAAAATTATTTTATTATCGAGGATTAAAAGAATATAAGACTGAAAAAAATATCTTATCGATACCTGCTTATATGGTCAAGACATAGTAAAAAAATATTTAGATTATTTTAAAATTCCATACAACAATTAATCATTAAAAGAAAGCAAACATTTTTATCCCCCTATATATTTTGGTTATAGAACCATTATATTAAGGGGGCTTTTATTTTAAAAAGAAAGAAGATATCTTATCGATACCTTCCTCTACATTATTACTTATTTAATTCAATATATTTTTTAACGCCATCTACTACACCATATACAGTAGTTGAGGTAGACGCCACCTTAATAGCGGATTCTAACGCAGCCTTAAAGCCTTCACCACAAGCATATCTAAAATAGCAATATGCACCATGGAAAATATCACCAGCACCTAATGTATCGATCGCTTCAACCACAGGTACAGCTAGCTCTTCTTCGCACTCCATAGCTAATGTCTTATAGATAACATTTCTCTTACCTCGAGTAATAGCCACATTATCATACTTAAATTCCTTTTGTAAATCTACTCCATTTAAACCATCTCTATTAAATACCTCAGAGCAAATTAATGTAGGGTTATATTTTAGGATAGTGTTAAACGTATCCTTAAATCCACCAACATCAATAACGATATCCTTAGATAAATTCTTTGATGTTTCTAATAACACCTCATCAATATGTGAGAAATGTCCATCATATAAAATAAAGTCACATGCCTCTATTTCCTTTTCTAATAGTTTAAATGAATCTAAGCTATGAATTTCGTTTCTACCACTGAAGATTGTACGTGTTGCGTTAGTTGTATTTACATAGATACTAGAGATACACTTAACATCCTCATCTAAGCATAAATCTACAACCTTAATATTATAATCAGCCATCATTTGCTTAATTACCTTACCAACAGATGAATTACCAATATAGCTTACTACAGTAGCCTCACCACCAAGCAGTGTATAAGTAATTGCTGCATTAGCGGCAGGTCCACCAATACATGCCCTTAAATCAGAGCACTTCATTTTTACATCCTCTACAGGCAGTGGCTTGTCCTCATAAAACACAACATCTAAGCCACACAAACCAACAAATAAACCCTTCTTACTCATTTTCGTTTTCCTCTAGCTTTCTTATAACCTGACATGGATTTCCATATGCAAGGCTATCATCTGGAATATCATGTGTAACAACTGAACCAGCACCGATTACACAGCGCTTACCAATCTTTACACCTGGAAGAATTGTAACATCTCCACAAATCCAAGTATGGTCTCCAATATAAACCTCATCAGTATAGCAAACCCTTGCTTCTCTTTCCTTCCAGTTAAGTGGATGCCAAACTGTATAGATTGAAACATTAGGTGCAATTCTTACATCATCGCCAATATAAACATCAGTCATATCTAGGATAGTAGCACCATAGTTAATGAAGCTTTTTTTACCTATATGTATTTTATTTCCTCTATCACAATGGAATGGAGCAAGTATTCTTGTTCCTTCTCCAATGTCACCTAAAAAGCCCTTTAAATATTCAAAGTGTAGCTTTGTATCAGCTGGATCTAAATTGTTATATTCTAACACAAACTTTCTTGCGTTTATATTTTCTAATCTCAATTCTTCATTAGATCCCATATATGTGTTTTTCATATATTTTCCTCCTTTAAGGCCTTAAACAGTTTATCATTTGAAATATACTTAATAGCCTTAATTCCTAATAAATCTAGGTTTTCTAAATTCTTATCATTATCATCAATCATATAGATTTTATCCATCTTATCAAAGAAATTTACACATAGCATATAAAATTCCTTATCTGGCTTAGCCATCTTATATGCTGATGAAATAAATGCTTTATCAAATAAATCATATAAATTATATTTTTCTAGGATTGCTTCAACTAAGCCCTCTGGAGCGTTAGATAATAATGCGATATAATAATCCTTCTTAAGCTTTCTAATATAATCTATTAGCTCATAGTTGACACTAAAGATTTCTGTCCATTCCTTAATGATAGTATCTCTTTTTATATTTAGACCCACTGATAATTCATCTATAAGCTGTGATATAGTTTTTTCTCCTCTGTCAGCCTTTCCAAAATATTTACTCTTTAAGGCCTTTGCCTCTTCCTCTGGATATTTACCTAAAAACCAAGGTGGAGCAATTTCAGATGTTATTACTCCGAAGCAATCAAAAATAATTAATGTTTTGTTTTTCATCGCTTGATGCTCCTTGCTAAAATAATATCACTTGGATAGCTCTTTGCGATTTCATTAAGCTCCTCGTTTTCTGGATTATCATTAGTAATAACCCTTACTCCCTCATCACCAAAGCTTGCAAGCTTAGATTCAAGCTCAATACCAAACTTAGAATCATCGAAGCAGAAATATACATTCTTTGAATTTGCAATAACTGTTTGCTTAATTATTAATTCCTCATTGTTGTGAGTAACAATACCCTGCTTAAGTGTTGCACCATTAGCACCAATAAACGCAACATCAAACTTACCAAAGCGTTCAATAACCTTTTCAATATCACGTTGAGCATCAATACCAACAATAGCCTTAGTGTTAGGTCTTACTACACCACCCGGAATTATCATAGTAACCGGTGCAGTATATTGATCATAGCCTAGCTTAGCACAATAATCAGCAATCTTAGATGCATGCTCTGTTGAAATAACTACTAGCTTGATGCTTGCAAGATTTCTAGCCTCTAGCCTTGTACATAAAATGTTGATTAGCTCAGTTGTTGTTGAGCCGGCATCAATAAATATATTCATACCATTTCTAATCTTTCTTGCTGCCTCGTGAGCTATAGCCTGCTTGTTTTGTAATCCTATGTTCTTCTTCCAATTAGAATGTTCCTCTACTATGTATAGCTCATAGCCATCATAATATAAACCGCTTATTTGACATGCAACCTTTTCTAATAAATCTATAAACTCCTCCATAGATAGACCCTTAGAAACAGTCTTAATTAATTTATTATATAATTCCTCAACTGTAATTGGATTTACCTCTCTATGCTTAAATACAGCCTTATAAATAGTTTTACAAACATCCTCTACAGTTAGGCTTGCTTGATTCATAACCTTAGCATAGTTGATATCCTTAGGATTATATACTCTTTCTAAATCATTTAATACCAATCCTAATATTTGTTGCGTTACCATATCAGCTGCAGTCTTAAATGAAGGATCATCATAAGCATAAACTCTAATGAACTTAAGGCTTGCAACCTCAGGGTATAAATCACCTACAGCCATGCCTACACTTGGCATAACTATAGGAAGAACAAAGGTTCTACCTATTTTTTCTTGATGCTCTAATGCCCAATTAAGCTCCTTTAAAACCCATGTGTTCATGCTTCTATCTCCACTAATGAAAACTAAAACATAATCCATTTCTGTTTTAATTACCTTCTCAAAAGTATCCTCTAGCTTATCTCCCCATCCTAGATTTCTTTCATCTAGCCATGTATTGATTACTGGAGGAAGGTATTCAATAATCTTCTTAATGTTATTTTTTTCAAAGCTTGGGTGGCTTACAAATAGTTTCATCGTATCCCTCATTTCTGGTGTCTTTTATTAATTTTAACATATATATACAAATTAAGATATATTGTAATTCTAATTTTTGCATATTAAATTAAACGTATTATATAATAAAATATATATCAAAAGTACACCAAGAAAAAATGGTTTGATATAAAAACCAAACCATTTAATAATTATATATTCATTATTTTGTTTTTTAAATCATATATATCACCATTTTAATAATAAAATATTTTGACATACGAACAAAAGAAAAGTATGCCAACCTAATAAACAAAAAAGAGTTCAGAAAAGCTGAACTCAATTTTTTGTTTTAGCTTATTAACAAGCCTACCATAAGATAGACTATAATAATCTCTGGTAATACGCCTGAATCTTAACTAATTGAATCACTTCATTCATCTAGCTTCAGGCATATGTAAGATAGATTAAAGGCTTCATTAAATTAATCTGGACTAGAAAATTAAATGTGATTTGTAACACTATATTGATATTGCTACCAATTTGGAATGCTTTAGTGATAGTTTACTGTTCGTTGGAAAAAGGAATTCTAAAACCCGCACTACAAATCATATTTTTTTCTAACCAGCACCAGATGCCACAAAGTGGTATCTAGTCTAGCTTTAACATAATATGCTACAACACTACCCATTAGGAAGCATCTTGCATAACAAGGAAGCATATAACCATAAACCACAAAATTCTCCCCCCATTGATTTTATGACAAGATTATGGCTCCCCTGTAAGTTTATGTTATAGACTCTTACCTGTTTCATCTATACCAAATCCCTTACACCTATATTGTAAATTATTTGCAATAATGAGTGAATGACACAATGTGCAAAATAGATATGTCCATTTTTACACTTTATGCAAAAAAGAAAAAAAGCACCAGAAGTGCTTTCTTATTTCTCATTATTCTTTCTATGCTTTTTATATAATTCCTTATCTATTTGACCACTTGCTAGCATACGCTCTACCCATAATTGTAGTGTTTCTACAGTTATTGATATCTTTTCTAATGATTCCTGAATACTAATGAAATCCTCAATTTCATCATTAGATATAGATCCATCCTCAGTAATTTCAATAAGTCTATCCTTATTTTTACTAACAGCATTTAAAGATGAAACTAGCTTAAGGATAGTACTTTCAACACCTTCAGCTTTAATTTCTGGAACATACTTTTGACCAATAGGACATTCCTTATTACAATAATAATTACATAATTCAGGCTTGTTGTAGCATGTGGAAAGCTCTAGTACATCACTAGGCTGAAGATATACCTTTCCTGTTTCGCATCTTTCTATTCTTTCCGGAGGTAAATTAGTCAGCTCACTTACCTTTTCTCTTGATAAACCTAATTCCTCTCTTACTAATTGATATAATGATTTATTTTCCTTTTTTGACATATGCATTCCCCCACATAACGTATACGATAAATCTTCTATAGTATATTTAACATAGTAATTGACTTTTGTCAACAAACTACGACAATACAAGAAAATAAAAAACGACTCTATTGAGTCGTTATTGCTAATCTGGAGCCACAGAACGGAATCGAACCGTCATCATATGAATGGCAATCATATGTACTAACCGTTGTACTACTGCGGCATTTATTAACGTGCAATATTATTATAGCATTTTCTTTTTTAAATGCAAGAGTTTTTTTAAATTTTTTTTACTTCCTTTTTATGAATAAAACTAACCCCATTGGGAAAGATATTTATTGAGGTGAATAAAACATGGAATTAAAAGGAAGTCAAACTGAAAAGAATTTATATACAGCCTTTGCTGGTGAGGTGCAGGCACATGCAAAATATAAATACTTTTCTGATAAAGCAAAAAAGGAAGGGTATGAGCAAATTGCTGAAATCTTTAAATATACCGCTGAAAACGAGCTTGAGCACGCCAAGCTATGGTTTAAAAGATTAGGTAAATTAGGCACAACCCTAGAAAACCTACAGGATGCCCAATCAGGTGAAAATTTTGAATGGAGCGAAATGTATAAGGAGTTTGAAGAGGTCGCAAGAAGTGAAGGCTTTTTAGATATAGCAAGATTATTTAAGGGTGTTGCAAGCATCGAAAAGCATCACGAGGAAAGATACAACGCATTAATAAATAATATAGAAAATGATGAGGTATTTAAAAAAAGTGATGAGGTTGTATGGGAATGCCGTAATTGTGGACATATCTATGTTGGAACAAACGCTCCACAAAAATGTCCTGTTTGTGAGCATGAGCAAGCCTACTTTCAAATATATCCAGAAAACTACTAAAGAGTGCTATGATGCACTCTTATTTTTTATATTAATATCTAATTGATTATACGGAATAACAATCGAACAATTATCAAGCTCTTTTTTGATATTTTCAAGCAAGGACCAATACACAGGCCACAAATCATCGTTTTTAGCCCATATACGAACCTTTATAAAAATAGCCGAGGAAGAATACTCTGAAACGTTAATAAAGGGTTCTGGGTGCCTTAAAATCCTTTTATCAGCATCTATAGCGTTTGATATAGCTTTTTTAGCTATATCAATAGGTGTTTCATATGATATTGGTACTACTATTTCAGTTCTTCTTGTATCATGGGCAGAATAATTGATTATTACATCATTAGCTAAGATACCATTAGGTATTAATATCTTTTTATTATCTACAGTAGAGATTTCAGTATAAAAGAGCTTTATGTTTTCTACGGTTCCTTCTTCATTATTAGATAGGATATAATCTCCTAGCTTGAAGGGACGCATTACAATAATAATTAAACCACCAGCAAAATTAGATAGTGCACCTTGAAGGGCAAGTGAAAAGCCCACACCTATAGAAGCTACTAAAGCAGAGATAGATGCAGTTTCTATTCCTATATATCCTATAAATATAATAACAAACAATATCTTAAGAAATATTTTAAAAAACTGAGTGGACACTCTAGCTATAGTTTTATCTATAGCTTTTTTCTTTAAAAGAGCATAAAGCTTTTTAGTAATACTATTGGTTATCCTAAATGCTATTAACAAAATAGCAACACCAAATAAAAGCTTAACACCCGTAGTTAATATCCAATTTAATATGACATCAAAAAAGCCCTGCCATGATGGCAAGGCCTCTAGCTCCTTGACAGTCAAAGCCAATTTATTCACTCCTTAGTTCTTTGGAGTTAAAACTGTCTTTCCGCCCATGTATGGTTGTAATGCAGCAGGAATGCTGATAGAACCATCCTCATTATAATTATTTTCTAAGAATGCAATTAAGCCTCTTGGTGTAGCAAGAACTGTATTATTTAGTGTGTGTACTAAATAAGTACCAGCCTCACCCTTAGTTCTAATTTGTAATCTTCTAGCCTGTGCATCACCTAAAGTTGAGCATGAACCAACCTCGAAATACTTTTGTTGTCTTGGGCTCCAAGCCTCAACATCACAAGATTTTACCTTAAGGTCTGCTAAATCACCTGTACAGCACTCTAAGGTTCTTACTGGAATATCTAGGCTTCTAAAGAACTCAACAGTGTAGCTCCACATTTTATTGTACCAATCCATTGAATCCTCTGGCTTACATAATACAACCATTTCTTGCTTTTCAAATTGATGAACACGATAAATACCACGTTCCTCAATACCGTGTGCACCTACTTCCTTTCTGAAGCATGGTGAGTATGATGTTAATGTAATAGGTAGCTCAACCTCCTTAACAATTTGGCCCTTAAATCTACCAATCATTGAATGCTCAGATGTACCAATTAAATATAAATCCTCGCCTTCAATCTTATACATCATATTTTCCATTTCAGCAAAGCTCATTACACCCTTAACTACATCACTTCTAATCATAAATGGAGGGATACAGTAATCAAACCCCTTATCACACATAAAGTCTCTAGCATAGCTTAGCATTGCAGAATGAAGTCTAGCAATATCACCAATCATAAAGTAAAAGCCGTTACCAGAGGTTCTACCTGATGCATCCTTATCTAAGCCATTAAACTTAGCAATGATATCTGCATGATATGGAATTTCATATGCTGGTACCACTGGCTCACCATATTTTTCAATTTCAACGTTTTCTGAATCATCCTTACCTACAGGTACTGATTCATCTACAATATTAGGGATTACCATCATGATTTGAAGTAGCTTTTCTTCTCTTTCCTGAAGTAGTGGATCAATTTGACCAATACGCTCATTATTCTTAGCTACTGTTGCCTTAATCTCATTTGCCTCGTCAATTTTCTTTTCACGCATTAAAGCTCCGATTTGCTTACTTAGATCGTTACGTGAAGCTCTTAATGCTTCACCCTCTGCCTTTAGTGCACGAATTTCCTTGTCTAATGTGATAGCTTCGTCTACAAGTGGAAGCTTTGCATCCTGAAACTTCTTTTGAATATTTGCCTTAACAAGCTCAGGATTTTCTCTTAAAAACTTAATGTCTAACATATTATTTCCTTCTTTCCTTATAAAAATACAAAAGTCCTTAGAAAATATCTAAGGACGAAATAAACCGCGGTGCCACCTTAATTCTAGTATAACTAGCAACTTTATTCCTTAACGCGGACGATACGCTTCCTATCAGGGGTAGATTCACATGTAGTCCTCATACTGATTTACACCAACCATCAGCTCTCTTAAATGATCACAGTCATGCTACTTATTCCCATCATTTAGGCTTATGCACTAATTATATCATAATAGATATAATTTTCAATAATTAATTTGTTGTTTCTTCCTGATGCATATTTTTCTTTATTAAATGCTTAATATAGAAAACACCACTTATAGCACCGATCAAGGCAATAACAAACACTGTGATAACATCAACCCACCATAGTGACCATATTTGATGGAATAGTACTCCGTAGATTAATGCTGCAGCAACAGTATATCCTATTACAAGTAATATATCTTTATAGTACTTACTAATTATTTCCTTCATATTTTCAACTCCTTATTTAGGATTTATACAATTAATATTATAATTTACTTTTGAAGGATTTCAATCTTTAAAATTAAGAAAAGTTAAGAAAAATTCAAAAAGTAAACTTTATGTGTCTGCGTAAAAAATAAACTACCCACTCTATAGTAGGTAGTAATACTTTTACAACTTTTCTATTTCTTCCTTTGAAAGCTTTGTTGCCTTTGATATGGTGTCAATATCTATTCCCATTTCCTTCATACTCTTGGCAATATTTATTTGAGCTTCTTGAAGTCCTTGTGCGTGTCCTTGAACTAAGCCTTCTGCTAGACCTTTTTCTAAGCCTTCTTTTTGGGCTCTTTCCATTCCTGCTGCTAAATTAGAATTATAATCCATTATTGCTCTTTCATGCATGTCCATTAATACCTGCATCTCATAATCAGCATTAAGCTCGACTAATCTTTTCTTAACCTCGCTCATAATACCTTCCTCCTTTATTTGATTTAGGTCCTTTTGGTTAAATATATCTAACCACTTCTT
>JAZNYN010000121.1:0-6409 GCA_045594405.1 Anaeroplasma sp. | reverse complement strand
AAATAATACTTCAGCGTCACTGCTTACTTTAGGTGTAGGTGTAATGAATATATATAATGGATAGTAACAAATATAAACAATCACTGATATCTCATTTTTAATCCAAAGTGCATTATTATGATTACATATGTCCATAGCAGCATCTTCAAGATATTTAGCTCTAGTTGGTGCATAATGGGCATTATTTAAAAGCTCATGTACATAATGTGCATATTCCTTGTCATATCTTATAAAGTACATATCCCCTGATACATAGGACTTTACACTTTTCTTTAAGGCACCTGTATCAATAGGACAATAATATAAACTTCTAATCAATATGTCATTCTGTATTTTCTTATATGAACCCTTATATCTTAATGCAGGTTCATAATCAATCAATCCACTATTTTCTTTTAAGTACTCTAATGATGTATACCTGTCAAAGTCTTTCTTATATTTGTCTCTTTTTTCTTTTAGTTTAGAATTATAATAGGATTTAAATGCTTCACTATTTTTCACATAGTCCATTTCCATCCTATTAACTAAATTTTCAAAGTATTCTTTATTGATACTAATGTTCATATTTTTAATTCCATGTTATAACATCATATAAACACTCCGAGCCATCAAATTCAGGTATATTATCTACAACCTTGACTACCTGGTTGTCCACCATGTCACCTATACTAACCTTGGTGTCCATTAAATAGTGCTTACCATTAACCATTCCGTAACCATCTTTATCTCTAAGGTATCTGGTCTCACCATAGTAGAAACATCTTTTAGTTTCAGGCTCACCCCATATAATTGTTAATGTATCTTCATCAACACCAAGATTCTTCTTAATAACACAGGTGTTGGTCATGTAATCACTATAGACCATATTAAACCTCCAAATATTATTAAAACCAACTTAAACCAAATAACCAAACTTAGGTTCTATTTTAATAATACTTAAAAATTTTTAATTATCTTTTCAACCCAAATTTTATAACCTTTTGGAGTACACCCATTTTTTAGTGGATGTACCCCATTCATGAGTACTAAATTCATCTTAGGAATCCCTCTAGCTGAAATTCATCCTCCAACTAATCACAAAGGTTATAAAATTTTTAAAATGTAGAATTATTTATTACTGATACTGGAAAGATATATCTCATCGTCATAACCACTCAAATTCACTGTACCATCACTGAGACTATCTTTCAATTTTTTAACAGCCCATTCAATCATATCAGATAAATCATTCTCAGTAAACATCCACCTAATCCCTGGAGGAACCTTACTATAAATCCAGGATATAACAGTTGCTTTCTTAAGACTGCCAGTACCTGAACCCAGATACTTCTCAGCTTTAACAACCAATCCAAGGATTATCTGTTTTAATACTGGTTTATTTAATTTTCTTAAAAAGTAAACTATTAAACCAAATAGTAAAATTACCAAACAGGCAAGTAATACAAATTGTACATTCTCATTCATATTAAGTACTCCAATCACACTTTAAGACCAAGCTTTGACATTATATAGCCAACTAATATAACACCAACAGCAGTTAAAAGCCACTTAAGAATAGCATAAGCCTGCTTATTTGTACTGTCTTCAACCTCATTTACACGTGCATTAATTTTATCAAAGCTATCTTTATAACCACTAAGTTTACTCTGAATATCATTAACATCCCTTTGAAGTATCATAACATTATTCTGTCGTTCAGCTACTTCTTTAATGATACTAGTCATATCTTTTCTGATTTCTTTAATTTCGTCTGTGATCTCAACTAATCTTTTATTGCTCGCTGTTAATTCTTGGAGGTTTAATTTTAAATCTACTAAATCGTTTTTCATGGATTCCATATCTTTCTCCACTTTCTCAACACGATCAAACTCCATAAACCCTCCCACAACTAAATAGTAGCCCTGCTATCACAAAGCCAGTCACATAATATACTGTACACCTTATCAGTATATATTCCTCTTAATGCGTTTTTATTATATCTATTATTTAAATCATAGGATTCAGCAATAGGTCCAGCTTTCTTACTCGTAAGACCCTGAATATTAATACCAGCCTGTTTAGTAACAGCCTTATCCAAATAACAATGATATAAGGCATTTTCAACTTGAGCTTCTTTAGCAGCTGGTAAACCCCCACTTGCATCACCAGCATTGTATAGACTATTGTCATACATCTGGCTTATAAACAAAACAAATCCTATTCCAACAGGATTGCTAATCTTACGAGGAAAAGCTAACCTTTGGTTCACACGAGCTTTGACACCATCGAACTTAAGATTATTTATATCCCTACAAGATGTTCTTAAAAGCACTTCCTTATCAGAATTGCTTAATTCATTCCACTTCACAAGTATATCACTAGTACTTGTGTAATTTTCAGAAGCTATTGTATCAGCCTCTTCTAGAGTAACATAAGAATCAAATCCTATAGTTAGTGACATACCATTTACCTCATTGGTTTAATTACTTTAAACCATAAATTAAATCCTTGACTTCTGTATCTTCAAATGAACCTCTTATATCTTTGGAGTCTACATAAATAGGATTGCCAGCCCTGTCTTTCATAACTGAAAATCCTAAACGTAACTTCTCTTTAATCTCAGCCCTATTCTCTTCAGCAATAAGAACCCTAACAGGACCATTTGAAAACTTGATGTACTTCATAAAATTAACCTCCTAAAGATGTGAGGGGCCGGAGTCCTTTAAACCGCCCCTCTGTTTATATAAATCCAAATACAGGACTTATATGCCTATTACTCACTTGTAACTGTCACACTCTTAAGACCTACTACACCATTAGGAGCAGCAGCTATAACAGTGATAGTACCAGCAGTACCAGCAGTAAGTACACCGGCACTTGTTATTGTAGCAGTTCCAGTACCAGGAGCTACACTCCAAACAAGATTGCCAGTCACAGCACCATCAGGAGAAGCTGTAGCTGTATAAGTAGCAGAACCACCAGCAACTACAGTATCTTCACCGGTAATTGTTAAACCAGTTAATGTTGGAGTTTCTGAATGAACAACAGCGAAGCAATTTCTACGTCTATTGTCAAACAGGTCACCACCATAGATTACACGGATGTCATACTCAAAAGCATTAGCTTTCTGATTAATACCAGCAAATCCAATCTCTACATTACCGAACATTCTATTGTTCAGCTTCTCAAGGTCAACAGATGTAAACCCAGTAGTAGGCATAGATGCAGGTACAAGGAAATTATCAACAAGATGTCTAACATTCGTAAATGCAGCTACAAAAGGAATTGCCAGAAGGTCAATGAGTGCAAAGTCAGCATCATTGCTATCAGCAACATATCCACCGTCTGTCTGACCTACAGATGTACCATCAAGCATTGTAATGAGATTGTACATTCTGTCATCAGGCATCTGAATTACATAAAAGTTATCAAACTCATTCAGCTCAACGTTTACACTGATCTTATCGTCAGCACCAGCAAGAAGCTTGCCAAGTTCAGTATCAATGCTAACAGATAGAGTTCTCTTCATAAGTGTACCAGATGCAAGACCATGATTAGCAATAATAGCTTTCTGGAAATTCTTATAAACAGCACTTCTCATAAAGAGAACAGACTTTCCATCATATCCACTATTGAAAATATCATTCTCAAGAGCCAGAACAGTATCAAGTATACCGTCTATAGATGTATCATAAATACTAGACTCTTTAATATTAGCATCAGGAACCTTACTGAAGAACTGAGCAATATTAGCAGCATCAATCTCAGCTGGCATCTGATTATTAAAGAAATCAGAGTTCAGAAGCTCAATAGAAGGTGTCATTCCATTAGCATAGCTCTGAAGCTCGTCAATAGCATCAACTGTAAGAACCTTGGCTCTGTCAAAAGGAGCCTCATACTCGATCCACTCAATGCCCTTGCCTGAACCATAGGTCTGCATGTAACCCTTGGTCTTATCATAAGTACCAGCCTTACCAGACTCATACTGTCTGATAGCTGTCTTCTTACCCTTTGGGGTGTACACCTGATTATCAGGGTTATTGAAAATAGATGTCCTGCAAGAAAGGTACAGAGCGCTATTAGCTCTCTTAGCATAAGCTAAAATGCCATCATAAACCGTAAATGCCATAAATTTAAAACCTCCATTTAATACTAAAATATATTATACCACATTATTACTAATAATGCAAGTTACTTTTAGGAAATCTGAAAACTTTTTGACTTGAATGATACAGGTTTCTGACCATCATTATTACTGATACTAAAATGAGGGTTAAATGCCTTTTTCTTAACGTCAACTTCCTCTTTCTTAGGCTCCTCAGCTGCTTCCTTGGTCTTCTCACCAGAACCCTTTGTCTCTTCTGTTTCTACATCAGCCTCTTTAAATAAACCCTTGTACTTCTCTACAACAGGCTTAAATAAATCTTCAAGACCCTCAATAGCTCCATCCTCACCAAGGGTGATCTTATCTCTGTCAATCTCACCAAGAATGTTCTCAGTAACAACAGGAGTAAGAGGATTAAGACTCTCAACATAAGCCTTGCAAGCTGCCTCAATCTTATCTGTCTTAGCCTGAGTCTTAAGACCCTCAAGTTCAGCTTTAAGAGCTTTATTCTCGTCTAATAGACGGTCATTCTCAGCAAGAATCTCCTTGATGTCATCCTCAGTAACATCCTCGTCAGACTTAAACTTCTCAACATCATAATCAGTAGCCTCTAATCCTTTACTCTTAAGCCAACGATTTAAAAATAATGCACCTTTCTTCATAAGGTTTATACCTCCATAATATTTATTTACAATACCACTGTCTCTCTGACATGGCACCGCTACTAAGCTCCATTCAAACACATCCTTGACACCCTTTAAATCATTGTAGGCTAACTTACCATCATAAGTCTCACCCATTACATGACCGTCTGGACATACAGCCACATTATCAGGTCCTTTGAGTGTTTGTTTGCCACATATACTACAAACTTCTTCAGTACTCTCAAAACTAACGCTAGTCTCTTTAAGTAACCCAGATGATATTTTATCTATATAGTCCTGAAATTTATTTAATGTATATGCCTTTCCTAATACATATTTATAAGGCTCACCAAGTTTATTTGTGACGCCCTTTTCTTCAACAACCTCAGTATCATAGAGGCGGCTCATTTGACCCTCAGCATCCCAATCATGATTAGTTATGCCGGTTAATGACTTGGCTTTGTCAGCAAACTCATTAAGGAAATTGTCTGTCATATGGTCATTAACTCTGTCCAGCTCATTGTCACACAGCTTAACCTTAAACACAAACACATCCTCAACATTTAAAGGATTAATTGTATTCTTATTAATGAGTGCTAAATCATCCTCAGTAGCCACACTCTTATTAATTAATGATTTGTTCTTAATTTTCGTAGGTACCACTGGTCAACCTCCTTGTTCAACTTCTTACTCTCTAATGTTACAGGAGGCGGATACATTTGACTCTCCCACACTGTATCATCATTAATTGAATCTACACCAACAGTCTCTTCACTATTTGAAACCTCACTAGTTATACCATTATTAGCTATATTCGTGGCTACAAAATTTTCAACCTTAGACTCTTCTTTAATATTAAGAATCTCATTAGCTTTCTGGATAGCCACTCTATTACTAACGCCATCCAATTTCATAATAGCATCAGATATAGATATTGTAGGGGTCTTACTATTAAGCCTCATCATAATAGCCTCAGTAAATTCTTTAAGGTCTTTAGGAAAGCTATCACTCCACTCAAAGTTTATATCTGACTGCTCAACTGCTATGCCACAGCTTAAACATAATTTAATAACAGTTTCAACCATGTAAGTCTTAATACTATTTTGTATACGTAAAGCTTCTATTTTAGTAGGATATAAGGCAGCTTCAATAGACTTGGCGGATAAATTAGAACCCATCTTCTCAATATCAAAGAACACACTTCCTAACTTGGTGTCCATACTGATATTTTTAATAGCCCTCTCAAATGCACTTAAAGCTTTATCTATAGGAACCTCAGGAGCAACATATTCAATATCAGGTGTATGGTCTATGCCATCCGGATAACTAATTGTACCCCTATTAAAGAACATTGAACCACCCGTCACATTATCACGCTTAATACTACTTTCAGGGACTTTTCTAATAACCTCTCTTAAACGCTCACCAAGGCGGAATATGTTTTGTAATTCACGTTCAGCTGTAACAATGGATGTACTCCAGTCTTCCAACACAGACCTACCATAAACATTATTTCCTATTTTATTATGTGTGAATACTATAATAGGGCTAATCTTATTATTTTCAAGCCACAACTGGCTCTCAAATTCGTCAATATGTTCACTACCTATTGTACCTTCATAATAATCAAACACACGCTTAACTATAAAACCATCATAATGGTATTCAATGAACTCTACTT